>DASWUI010000380.1:0-6567 GCA_036401715.1 Ramlibacter sp.
CAGGCACAGTGCGTGACGTGGCTCCACGCTTACCGGCCGGATGCCACGGCGAGGAGCCGGCGGGTTACCGCCCGCCGGCGGCCCTGGTTCCAGGCGAGACATGTCATCCCGGGCTGGACCCGGCATCCCTGGGGCTCAGGCCGCTTCCTTGTAGAAGAACCCGCGCTGCACGCTGCGCGCGGGCAGCGGCTCCACCTGCTGGCGGATCGCCGCGATGTGCTCGGGCGTCGTCCCGCAGCAGCCCCCCACGATGTTCACCAGCCCCTCGGCCGCGAATTCGCGCAGCAGCCGCGAGGTGTCCTCGGGCTTCTCGTCGAAGCCCGTGTCGCTCATGGGATTGGGCAGGCCGGCGTTCGGATAACAGCTGATGAAGGTGTCGGGCGCGACCTTGGCCAGCTCCTGGATGTAGGGTCGCATCAGCGCCGCGCCCAGCGCGCAGTTCAGGCCGATGGCCAGCGGCTGCGCATGGCGCACGCTGTACCAGAAGGCGGTGACGGTCTGGCCGCTGAGGATGCGGCCGGACGCATCGGTGACCGTGCCGCTGATGACGATGGGCAGGCGCTGGCCGGTCTCGGCGAACACCTCGTCGATGGCGAACAGCGCCGCCTTCGCATTGAGCGTGTCGAAGATGGTCTCCACCAGCAGCAGGTCGACGCCGCCTTCCAGCAGGGCTTCCACCTGCTCCTTGTAGGCGGCGCGCAGCGCCTCGAAGTCGACGTTGCGCGCGCCGGGGTCGTTGACGTCCGGGCTGATGCTGGCCGTGCGCGGCGTCGGGCCGAGCGCGCCGGCGACGAAGCGCGGCTTGTCGGGCGTGGCGAACTTGTCGGCGGCCTCGCGCGCCAGCCGGGCGGCGGCGACGTTCATTTCGCGGGCGAGGTGACCCAGCGCGTAGTCGTCCTGGGCGATGCGGTTGGCGCCGAAGGTGTTGGTCTCGACGATGTCGGCGCCCGCGGCCAGGTAGCCCTCGTGGATGTCCCGGATCACGTCCGGGCGCGTCAGCACCAGCAGGTCGCTGTTGTTCTTCAGGTCCTTGGGGTGGTCCTTGAGCTTGCCGCGCACCGCTTCCGGGGCCGCCGGGCCGTTGCCGCGGAAGTCGTCCTCGGTCAGCTTGAAGCGCTGGATCATGGTGCCCATGGCGCCGTCCAGGACCAGGATGCGCTTTTCCAGCAGCTGCGGCAGGGCTTGTCCACGGGTATAGATCACAGGCTTCATGGTCGGCCAATTGTAGGGACGGGGCGTTGAGCCTTCATCCTCCGGGACAATCGAGGCCTTGACCATCGCACTCTCCCTCCTCAAGGACGTCTTCGGCTACGGCGCCTTCCGCGGCGCCCAGGCCGAAATCGTCGAGCACGTCATCGGCGGCGGCGACGCCCTGGTGCTCATGCCCACCGGCGGCGGCAAGTCGCTGTGCTACCAGATCCCGGCCCTGGCCCGCCAGAAGGCCGGCCACGGCACCACCATCGTGGTCTCGCCCCTGATCGCGCTGATGCACGACCAGGTGGGGGCGCTGCACGAGGCGGGCGTGGAGGCCGCCTTCCTCAACTCCACCCTGAGCGGCGAAGAGGCCAATGCGCTGGAAAAGCGGCTGCTGCGCGGCGAACTGACGCTGCTGTACGCCGCGCCGGAGCGGGTGGCCACGCCGCGCTTCCTGTCGCTGCTGGACAGCCTCTACCAGCGGCAGCAGCTCGCCCTGTTCGCGATCGACGAGGCGCACTGCGTCAGCCAGTGGGGCCACGATTTCCGGCCGGAGTACCGCGCCCTGGCGGTGTTCCACGAGCGCTACCCGGGCGTTCCGCGCATCGCGCTCACGGCCACGGCGGACGCGACCACGCGCGCCGACATCGTGCAGCACCTGCAGCTGGAAGAAGCGCGCCAGTTCGTCAGCAGCTTCGACCGCCCCAACATCCGCTACAGCATCGTCGAGAAGAAGGACGCCACCCAGCAGCTGCTGCGCTTCATCGAGCGCGAGCACGCGGGCGAGGCCGGCATCGTCTACTGCCAGTCGCGCAAGCGGGTGGAGGAAGTCGCGGAGCTGCTGTGCAAGGAAGGCATGGACGCCCTGCCCTACCACGCGGGGCTGGACGCGGAGGTGCGGCAGCGCCACCAGGACCGCTTCCTGCGCGAGGACGGCGTGGTGATGACGGCCACCATCGCCTTCGGCATGGGCATCGACAAGCCGGACGTGCGCTTCGTCGCCCACCTGGACCTGCCCAAGAACATCGAAGGCTACTACCAGGAGACGGGCCGCGCCGGCCGCGACGGGCTGCCTTCGGACGCCTGGATGGCCTACGGCCTGCAGGATGTCGTCAACCAGCGCCGCATGATCGACGAGAGCCCCGCGGCGGAGGAATTCAAGCAGGTGCTGCGCGGCAAGCTCGATGCCCTGCTGGCGCTGGCCGAAGCCACCGACTGCCGCCGCGTGCGGCTGCTGGCCTACTTCGGCGAGAAGTCGGAGCCTTGCGGCAACTGCGACAACTGCCTGCAGCCCCCGGCCGTCTGGGACGGCACGGAGGCGGCGCGCATGCTGCTGTCCACGGTGTACCGCGTGCAGCAGGCCAGCGGCCTGCATTTCGGCACCGGCCACGTCATGGACATCCTGCGGGGCAAGGTCACCGACAAGGTCACGCAGTTCCGGCACGACAAGCTGTCCACCTTCGGCATCGGCGCGCACTTCTCGGAGCAGCAGCTGCGCGGCGTGCTGCGGCAGCTGATCGCCACCGGGGCGCTGGCGGTCGATGCTTCGGCGTACAACACCCTGCACCTCACCGAGGGTTCGCGGGCGGTGCTCAAGGGCGAGCAGCAGGTGCTGCTGCGCGAGTCGATCAACCAGCCGGCCGCTCGGACGCGGCGCGAGCGCGGGGCAAAGGCCACGCCGGCGGTGGCGGCGGCGCTGGATTCGTCGGGGCAGCAGCGTTTCGCGGCGCTGAAGGCCTGGCGGGCGGAGATCGCCAAGGCCCACAACCTGCCGGCCTACGTGATCTTCCACGACGCGACGCTGGCGGCCATCGCGGCGATGGATCCGCGCTCGCTGCGCGACCTGGAGGGCGTCAGCGGGATCGGGGCGAAGAAGCTGGAGACCTATGGGCCGCAGGTGATGGACGTGCTGCAGGCGGTGGCTTGATGAGGAAACCGTCGTTCCCGCGAAAGCGGGAATCCAGGGCGTGCGCATTGAAAGGCCCGCTGCGCGGGCTTCTTCGACGCCTTGGTTCCCCGCCTTCGCGGGGATGACGGGGAGGGGCTACTGCACGAACCCGATCCCGCGCGACCCCCGCACTTCCGGCTTGATGAGGAACCGTCCCGCGAAGGCGGGAATCCTGGGCGTGCCCATTGAAAGGCCCGCTGCGCGGGCCTCTTCGACGCCTTGGTTCCCCGCCTTCGCGGGGATGACGGGGAGGAGCTACTGCACGAACCCGATGCTGCGCGACTCCCGCACTTCCGGCTTGATGCGGTGTTCGGCCTCCAGCTGCTCCAGGAATTCCTCCGACGACAGCTGCGTCGCCAGGATCTCCACCTGCCGCTTCACCGCGGCGAAATCGCCCGGGCACAGGTGCTCCAGCTTCGCCAGCCGCACCGCGGCCTCCGGCGTGAGCCGCCCGGCATCGCCGCCCAGCGCCTCGGTCACGAACATCCGCTCGCGCTGCGCGGTGGTCAGCGGCTTGAACCGGATCTTGAACGCGAAGCGGCGCAGCGCCGCCTGGTCGATGCGGTCCATCAGGTTGGTGGTGCAGACGAAGATGCCGGCGAAGCGCTCCATGCCCTGCAGCATCTCGTTGACCTCGGTCACCTCGTAGGTGCGCTGCGCGCCGCGCCGGTCCTGCAGGAAGCTGTCGGCTTCGTCCAGCAGCAGCACCGCCTTCTCGGCCTCCGCCTCACGGAACATCGCCGCCATGTTCTGCTCGGTCTCGCCGACGAACTTGCTCATGAGGTCGCTGGCCTGCTTGACCAGCAGCGGCCGGTCCAGGCTGCGGGCGATGTGCTCGGCCAGCGCCGTCTTGCCGGTGCCCGGTGCGCCGTAGAAGCACAGGGTGCCGTGGCCGCGCGCCTTGAGCGCCTCCACGATGCGCGGCACCTCGAAGCGCGACTCCACGTTGAGCATGTCGAGGTCGTACGTGGTGACGCTGCGGCGCGCGCCGGCATCGGAACTGCGCGTGCCCAGCGCCCGGTCCGCGTTGCGCAGCTGCCGCTCGATCAGGTCCTCGGCGCTCACGTCCTCGGCGGCCGCCAGCTGCGCGAAGCGCACCGCGGTGCGGATCTGCGCCGGCGTCAGCCCCTTGCGCTCGGTCAGCTTGGCGACGAAGGCCGGCGACACGGTGATGCCTTCCAGCGTCTTGCGCACCAGGCCCTCGCGGGCGCCCGGCGGCGGCGACTTCAGCTCCAGGTGGTAGGCGAAGCGGCGCCGGAACGCGGGGTCGATCTGCTCGATGCGGTTGGTGACCCAGATGGTGGGCACCGGGTTGGTCTCCAGGATCTGGTTGACCCAGGCCTTGCCGCTGACGCTGCCCGAGGGCGGCGCCACCACCTGCTCGGCGCGCGCCATCATCTGGGCGGCCTCGCTGGAGATCGGCGGGAACACGTCTTCCACCTCGTCGAACAGCAGCGCCGCCTGCGCGCTGCCCTTGAGGAACACCTGCGCGATCTGCAGCGAGCGGTAGCGGTCGCGCCCGGACAGCGAGTTGCCGTCGCGGTCGGCATATTCCACTTCGAACAGCTCCAGCCCCGCGGCCTGCGCCACCACCTTGGCGAGTTCGGTCTTCCCGGTGCCGGGCGGCCCGTACAGCAGCACGTTGACGCCCGGCTCCTTGCGGTCGATCGCGTTGCGCAGGAGGCTGCGCAGCATGCTGGCCTCGTCGCCGACGAAGGAGAAGTCCTCCAGCGACAGCGCGCTCTTGGCCGAGGGCCGGGTGAACACCGCCATCAGCTCGTTCTGGTCGCGGTATTCGCGCATCAGCACCGGCGGCAGCTTCTCGCTGACCTTCATCAGGTCCGCCAGGTCCGTGATGTTGTGCTCGGAGATCAGGTTCTCCACCAGGCCGATGCGCTCCAGCCGCGAGCCGGCGCGCAAGGCCTCGCCCACGTCGGCGGCGTTGACGCCCGCCACTTCGGCGATCGCCGCATAGGCCTCGGGCGCGTTGTTCACCTTGAATTCGACCAGCAGGCTGCGCAGGTCCCGCTGGTAGCGCGCCAGCGTGCCGTACAACAGCAGCGCCCGCTCGGCCTTGTTCAACTGCAGCAGGTTGGCCAGCGCGTCGATGTTCTTTTCCACCAGGGTGGAGTGCTTCTTCAGCGCGTGCGTCAGCCACTCGCCGGTGACGGTCAGCACCGACAGCAGGTCCTTGGGCTGGTCCTTGGCGTATTCGTCCAGGTAGAAGAAGAGGGTGCCTTCCTCGTAAGGACCGCGCCACACGCCATGGCGGTCCAGGAATTCGCGCGTGGCCAGCTGCTCGTGCCCGCGCCAGAACTCGTTGTCCTTGCAGCGGCGCCCGAGGAATTCGCGCAGCCGCTCCAGCGAGGGCGCCGGCCACACCAGGTGCCGGCCGGCCAGCGACAGCAGGCCGTTGAGGTCGCGGCGCACGTTGAACTTCGCCCCCTGCTTCGCCGCGAGCGTCAGCACGAAGTGCGAACACATCAGGTCCAGCACCGGGGCGTCTTTCAGGCCCGGTGACGGCAGCAATTGCAGATCGAGCGAACGCTTGGCCAATCGACCTCCATGGACAGGTGCGCCGTACGATAGCGCCAGATGATGCTACATGGAAGCCGCGCCGCGCGGGCTGCGTTCACAATCCAGCCATGATCGGCCTTCCCGACGTCCGCCAAGCCGCCGCCCGCCTCCACGGCCAGGTGCTGAACACCCCCTGCGTGGAGTCGCGCATGCTTTCGCAGGTCGCCGGCTGCCAGGTCTTCCTGAAGTTCGAGAACCTGCAGTTCACCGCCTCCTTCAAGGAGCGCGGCGCCTGCAACAAGCTGACACAGCTGAGCCAGGAGGAAAAGCAGCGCGGCGTGATCGCCATGAGTGCCGGCAACCACGCCCAGGGCGTGGCCTATCACGCGCAGCGCCTGGGCATCCACGCCGTGATCGTCATGCCGCGCTTCACCCCGATGGTGAAGGTGGAGCGCACCCGCGGCTTCGGGCCGGAGGTGGTGCTGCACGGCGACACGCTCGAGGAGGCGCGGGCCCACGCGCTGGAGCTGGCGCAGAGCCGCCAGCTCACCTTCGTGCACCCCTACGACGACGAGGCGATCATCGCCGGCCAGGGCACGGTGGCGCTGGAGATGCTGGAGGCGGTGCCGCAGCTGGACACGCTCGTGGTGGCGATCGGCGGCGGCGGGCTGATAGGCGGCATCGCCGCGGCCGCCAAGGCGCTCAAGCCGGGCATCCGGGTGATCGGCGTGCAGACCCTGCGCTTTCCCAACATGTACAACGCGGTCAAGCACGCCTCGCTGCCCCAGGGCGGCTCCACCATCGCCGAGGGCATCGCCGTCGGGCGGCCGGGGCAATTCACCCAGGCGCTGGTGGAGCGCTACGTGGACGACATCGTGCTGGTGGACGAAGGGGACGTCGAGCAGGCG
>DASWUI010000381.1:0-9366 GCA_036401715.1 Ramlibacter sp.
ATGGGTTACGTGGGGGCCATCACCTACGTCGCCTTCTACTTCCTGCGCTTCACGCGGCCCAACCCGGCGCTGTGGGACGACGTTCCCTTCCGCGTCCTGGCCGTGCTGCTGTTCGTGTTCATGGGCCTGCGGGACCACTGGCCGGAGCGGCTGAAGCCCTGGTACATCCCCTACTCGTACCTCGCGCTGCTCTATTCGCTGCCGACCTTCACCGTGCTGGTGGCGCTGGAGCGCGGGGGCGGCGTCGCCAACATCTCCAACGCCTTCATCATCCTGTGTTTCCTGGTGCTGCTGACCGACTGGCGCAACACCATCGTGATGCTGCTGGTGGGCACGGCCGCCGCGGCGGGCATCTACGTGCTGATCACGCCCCATCCCAAGGTCCCCATGGACCTGGTGGCGCAGCTGCCGGCCTTCGCGCTGATCGTGATCGGCGGCAACCTGTTCAAGTCCAACACGGACAAGATCGACGCCGAGCGCAAGCTGCGCGCCACCCAGGCGCTGGCCGGCTCCATCGCCCACGAGATGCGGCATCCGCTGGCGCAGCTCAAGCACAGCCTGGAGGGCATGCAGGGCGTGCTGCCGGCCCCCGGCGCCTCGCGCGAGTCGGCCCGGCTGGACGCGCAGCAGGTGCAGGCGCTGTACCGCCACCTCGCGCGCGGGGAGCAGGCGGTGCAGCGCGGGCTGCAGGTCATCTCCATGACCCTGGACGAGGTGAGCGCGCGGCCGCTGGATGCCTCGGCCTTCCGCTACCTCTCGGCCGCCGAGGTCGTGCAGCAGGCGGTGGAGGAATACAGCTACGACACCGAGGAGGCGCGCGACCGCGTCAGCGTGCAGGTGGACGAGGACTTCACCTTCCGCGGCGACGAGACGGCCTACCTGTTCGTGCTGTTCAACCTGATCAAGAACGCGCTGTACTACGTGGCGGCCTATCCGCAGACGCGGGTGACCATCACGGTGGGCGACCAGCAGGTCAGGGTGCGCGACACCGGCCCGGGCATCGCGCCGGACGTCCTCAAGGGGCTGTTCGAGCCCTTCCGCTCGGTGGCCAAGTCGGGCGGCACCGGCCTGGGCCTGGCCTACTGCCAGCGCGTGATGCGCGCCTTCGGCGGCAGCATCCAGTGCGACTCGGCCCTGGGCCAGTTCACCGAGTTCACAATGAAGTTCCCGGCCATCAGCGCCGAGGAACGCGAAGCCCACCGCATGGACGCCATCGCCCAGGCGCGCACGGTCCTGGCGGGCAAGCGGCTGCTGATCGTCGAGGACGATGCGGTGCAGCGCGTGGCCACGCGCCAGAAGCTCGGGCCGCTGGCGCTCACGACCGAACTGGACGAGGCGGCCGACGGCCAGACGGCGCTGCGCCTGCTGGGCAGCCGCAAGTACGACATCGTGCTGCTGGACCTGCACATGCCGGGCCTGGACGGCTATGCCGTGGCGGAGAAGCTGCGCGCGGCCAAGGGGCCCAACCGGGACGTGCACATCGTCGCCTACACCAGCGAGCCGGCGCACCTGGCCCGCGCCAAGGCGATCAAGTGCGGCATGGACGGCTTCGTCAGCAAGCCCTGCGCGCAGCTGCCGCTGCTGGCGGCGCTGCAGCACGTCGTGCAGCAGCCCGGCAGCCCGGCGGGCAGCGTGGCGGGACGCCTGGCCGGCCGCCGCATCCTGGTGGCCGACGACAGCGCCTTCAACCGCAAGGCGATCGCGGCCTACCTGCGCAACGCGGCGGCCATCGTCATCGAGGTGGAACACGGCGCCGCGGTGCTGGAGCAGCTGCACTCGCAGGAAGGCATCCACGCGGTGATCGTCGACCTGCACATGCCCGGCATGGACGGCCTGGAGACAGCCCGCGCCATCCGCAGCGCGCACGAGCCCTGGTCCGGCGTTCCCATCGTGGCGCTGACCGCCCGCTCGGACGAGCCCGCCGTTGCCGCCGCCACCGCGGCCGGCATGAACGGTTTCCTGGTCAAGCCGGTGGACGCGCTGGTGCTGTACGACACCCTCACGCGCCTGATCTCCGGCGGCATCGGCATGACCCCGGGCCCGGAGCCGGCGAAGTCGCGCCAGCCGCAGCCCGCGGTGCAGGAGGGGCTGCTCAACGTGCAGCGCCTGGAGAGCTACCGCCGCCTGGGGATGCTCGACGAGCTGCTGAACGACTACGTGCCGGAGATGGCGCGGCTGGTCGGAACGCTGCGCGAAGCCGTGGACAACAGCGACATCCAGGGCAGCATCGCCGCGCTGCACTCGCTGCTGGGCATGAGCGGCGAGGCCGGCGCCCAGGCGCTGTACCAGCAGGTGCGCAAGCTGTACGTGCCGCTGCTGGAGGAGGGCGAGTGGCCGAGCGGCACCGCCTGGCTGCCCCACCTGCAGGACCTGGCGACCCGGACCGAGGAAGCGCTCAGGGCATACTGCGCCGTGGAGACACGTTCCGATCCGAGCTGAAGTCCCGATGCAGGTTCCCGATTTCCCCGGGGAGTCGCCCTCCGTCCTGTTCGTGGACGACGAGCCGACTTCCCGCAAGTGGTTCGCGCTGGAGTTCGGCGACGAGTTCAAGGTGGTGACGGCCGGCGGCGCCGACGAGGCGCTGGCCATCCTGGGCGAGCGCAGCGCGGAGTTCGGCGTGCTGGTCACCGACTACCGCATGCCGGAGCGCGACGGCATGAAGCTGCTGCGCGCGGTGCAGCGCGACTTCCGCCACGTGATCCGCCTGCTGGCCACCGCCTACGCCGAAAAGGACGTGGCGATCGCCGCCGTCAACCAGGGCAAGGTGCTGCGCATCCTGGAAAAGCCGCTGGACGGCGAGGCCACGCGCGAAGCCCTGCGCGAAGCCGTGGCGCTGTACCGTGCGCAGGCGCTGGAGCGCGTCGTCAACGAGGGGCGGGTGGCGGCGCTGCGCGAGGCGCTGGGCTTCCTGGCGCACGAACTGAACACGCCGCTGGCCACCGTGCGCGGCTACGTGGGGTCGGTGGCCGCCCGCTACATCGCGCCGCAGCCCGGCGATGCCGCCGGCGTGGCCCGCTTCGCCGAGGAGTATCCGGGTGAACTGGTCACCGCGCTGGAGCGCGCCGAGCGGCGGGCGCTGTACTGCCAGTCGCTGGTGTCGACCTTCGTGCAGTCGGCGCGCGACGCCTACCCGGACGCCGTGCCGCAGTCGATCACGGCCAGCAGCCTGGCCGGCGCGCTGCTGGACGAATTCCCGTTCGAGGACAACGAGCGCGGCTGCGTCACGCTGGACGTGCGGCACGACTTCCGCCTGCCCGGGCGGCGCGACCTGCTGTACCTCGTGCTGTGCACGCTGGCCAAGAACGCGCTGATCGCCCTGCGGGGCCGGCCGCAGTCGCGGCTGTGGCTCGAGGTGGACTCCGCGCCGGACGCGCCGCAGGGGCGCCGCGCCTGGATCCGGGTGCGCGACAACGGGCCGGGGATCCCGCCCGAGGTGCTCGCCAAGCTCACCAGGGAGCCGGTCACCACCCGCGCGGCCTCGGGCGGCAGCGGCATGGGCCTGATGTTCTGCCAGCGGGTGATGCAGGCCATCAGCGGCGCGATCGAGGTGCATTCCACGCTGGGCGAAGGCACCATGGTGACACTCTACTTCCAGCCCTCGGGGAGTTCCTCGGCCTGAGCGCCAGCCCTTCGGTTTAGCATTCGCCCCGGACCATCTAGCAATTCCGAGGAGAACAAGATGCTGGGCCTGATGCAGAACCAACCGCTGCTGATTTCGGGACTGATAGCGCACGCGGAGCGCCATCACGGCGACGGCGAGATCGTCTCGCGCCGGGTGGAAGGCGACATCCACCGCTACCAGTGGCGCGACGTCGCCCGCCGCGCCCGCCAGGTCGCCAACGCCCTGGACGGCATGCAGCTGCTGTTCTCCGACCGCGTGGCCACGCTCGCCTGGAACGGCTACCGCCACCTGGAGCTGTACTTCGGCGTCAGCGGCTCCGGCCGCGTGCTGCACACCATCAACCCGCGCCTGCACCCCGACCAGATCGCCTGGATCGCGAACCACGCGGAAGACCAGGTGCTGTGCTTCGACATGACCTTCCTGCCGCTGGTGCAGGCGGTGCACGCGCGCTGCCCGACGATCCGGCAGTACGTGGCGCTGTGCGACGGCGACAAGCTGCCCAAGGACACGGGCATCCCCAACCTGGTGGCGTACGAGTCCTGGATCGGCGGCCAGTCCACCACGTACCACTGGCCCAGCTTCGACGAGAACTCGGCCTCCAGCATGTGCTACACGAGCGGCACCACGGGCAACCCGAAGGCGGCGCTCTACAGCCACCGCTCCACCACGCTGCACGCCTATGCCGCGGCGCTCCCGGACGTGATGGGCCTGTCGGCGCGCGACTCCGTGCTGCCGGTGGTGCCCATGTTCCACGTCAACGCCTGGGGCATCCCGTATTCCGCCGCGCTCACCGGCTGCAAGCTGGTGTTCCCCGGCGGCGCCATGGACGGCAAGTCGATCTACGAACTGGTCGAGGCGGAGCAGGTCACGTACGCCGCCGGCGTGCCGACCGTGTGGCAGATGCTGCTGGGGCACATGAAGCCCGGCGGCCTGCGCTTCTCGTCCCTCAAGCGCACCGTGATCGGCGGCTCGGCCTGCCCGCCGGCCATGATCCATGCCTTCCGCGAGGACTACGGCGTGGAGGTGCTGCATGCCTGGGGCATGACCGAGATGAGCCCGCTGGGCACGCTCTGCACGCTGAAGAACAAGCACCTGGGGATGCCGCCCGAGGAGCAGATGAAGATCCGGCTGAAGCAGGGCCGGGCGATCTACGGCGTCGACATGAAGATCGTCGGCGACCAGGGCGAGGAACTGCCCTGGGACGGCAAGACCTTCGGCGACCTGTACGTGAAGGGCCCGTGGGTGGTGCGCGAGTACTTCAAGGGCGAGGGCGGCGACCCGCTGGTGAAGGACGCCAACGGCGTGGGCTGGTTCCCCACCGGCGACGTGGCCACCATCGATCCCGACGGGTACATGCAGATCACCGACCGCAGCAAGGACGTGATCAAGTCCGGCGGCGAGTGGATCAGCTCCATCGACATCGAGAACATCGCGATGGCGCATCCCGCGATCCAGATGGCCGCGTGCGTCGGCATGCGCCACCCGAAGTGGGACGAGCGCCCGATCGTGGCGGTGGTGAAGAAGCCGGGCGCGGAGGTCACGAAGGAGGAGCTGCTCAAGTTCTACGAGGGCAAGATCGCCAAGTGGCAGATCCCCGATGACGTGGTGTTCGTCGAGAGCATCCCGCTGGGCGCCACCGGCAAGATGCTCAAGACGCGGCTGCGCGAGCAGCTGAAGGACTACAAGCTGCCTTCGGCCTGACCACGGCGCGCAGGCATGTCATCCCGCCCCGGGTATGTCATCCCGGGCTCGACCCGGGATGATGGCGGCGTCAAGTTGGATGGCGGGTCGGGCCCGCAACGACATGGAGGTGGCGCTCGCGGCAGCGGCTGTCACCTGCGCGATAACACGAAGCCGGGCTTAGGGGCAATCCCTGACCGCTGCACCGCACAAATACTTGTACCCTGCGCTTTGTCGTTGCACACCAACCCAGGAGACCTGCCAATGAGGTACACGCTCAAGATCGTCGCCGCCGCCGCGATCGTTTCCGCTGCCGGCGCCGCTTTCGCGCAGAAGGGCGAGACCGTCAAGATCGCGTTCATGGACCCGCTGTCCGGGCCCTTCGCCAACGTCGGCCAGAACCAGCTCAAGAGCTGGCAGTTCGCGGCCGAGCGCCTCTCCGGCAAGAACCCCGCGGGCGTGAAGTTCGAGGTGGTGGGCTTCGACAACAAGGGCTCGCCGCAGGAAAGCCTGAACACGCTGAAGGCCGCCATCGACCAGGGCTTCCGCTACGTCACGCAGGGCAACGGCTCGGGCGCCGCCGCCGCCATCCTGGACGCGGTCGCCAAGCACAACGAGCGCAACCCCGGCAAGGAAATCGTCTACCTGAACTACGCCGCGGTGGACCCCTCGCTCACCAACGAGAAGTGCGACTTCTGGCATTTCCGCCTGGATGCCGACACCTCCATGAAGATGGAGGCGCTGACCTCCTTCATGAAGGACCAGCCGAAGATCAAGAGCGTCTACCTGATCAACCAGAACTACGCGCACGGCCACCAGGTCGCCAAGTACTTCAAGGACGCGATGGCGCGCAAGCGTCCCGACGTGAAGATCGCGGGCGAGGACCTGCACCCGCTGGGCCAGGTCAAGGACTTCGCGCCCTACGTCGCCAAGATCAAGCAGTCGGGCGCCGACGCCATCGTCACCGGCAACTGGGGCCAGGACATGACCCTGCTGGTCAAGGCGATGAACGACGCCGGCATGAAGGTGCCGCTGTTCGCCTACTACGCCGGCGTCACCGGCACGCCGACGGCGCTGGCCGCGGGCAAGGACCTCGAGGTCTACGGCATCTCGTACGGCCACTCGAACATCCCGGGCGAGATCCGCCAGATGGCCGACGACTTCAAGAAGAAGTTCAACGACGACTACTACACGCTGGCCACCTACAACGGCATCACCCTGCTGGGCGCCGCCATGGCCAAGGCCAAGAGCACCGACCCGGTGAAGGTGGCCAAGGCCCTGGAAGGGCTGACGGTCAAGAGCTTCGCCGGCGACGTGACGATGCGGGCGTCCGACCACCAGCTGCAGCAGTCGCTGTTCATCTCCAAGTGGCAGAAGGCCAAGCCCGGCGAGTACACGCCGGAGAACACCGGCTACACCTTCGCCGAGGTCAAGAAGATGGACCCCTACGTCTCCAGCACGCCCACCAGCTGCCAGATGAAGCGTCCGGGCTGACGCGCAGGCGTCACCGCCAGCCGGGACGGCAAGCGTCCCGGCTTTTTTTTGCGCGCCGCACCCGGCAGAATGCGCCCACCACAGAACGACTGAAAAGAAACGACGCGGATGGAGTTCTTCACCATATCGCTGCTGAACGGCATCAGCTACGGGCTGCTGCTGTTCATGCTCAGTTCCGGACTCACGCTGATCTTCAGCATGATGGGCGTGCTGAACTTCGCGCACGCGAGCTTCTACATGCTGGGCGCCTACTTCGCCTATACCACCACGCAGCTGGTCGGCTTCTTCCCGGCGCTCGCGATCGCGCCGCTGCTGGTGGGGGTGATCGGCGCGCTGTTCGAGAAGTACGCGCTGCGCAGGGTGCACAAGTTCGGGCACGTCCCGGAACTGCTGATCACCTTCGGCCTGTCCTTCATCATCCTGGAGATGGTGCAGCTGGTCTGGGGTACCAGCTCCGTCGACTACCGCGTGCCCGCCGTGCTGGACGGCCCGCTGTTCACGGTCTTCGGCACGCAGTTCCCCATGTACCGCGGCTTCATGATGCTGGTGGCGCTGCTGATGCTGCTGGCGCTGTGGCTGCTGCTCACGCGCACCCGCATCGGCCTGGTGATCCAGGCGGCGCTCACCCACCCGGAGACGGTGGAGGCGCTCGGCCACAACGTGCCGCGCGTGTTCATGCTCGTGTTCGGCGGCGGCTGCGCGCTGGCCGCGCTGGCCGGCGTGATCGGCGGCAACGCCTTCGTCACCGAGCCCGGGATGGCGGCCACGGTCGGCTCGGTGATCTTCGTCGTGGTCGTGGTGGGCGGCATGGGCTCGCTCGCGGGCGCCTTCGTCGCGTCGCTGCTGATCGGCGTCATCCAGACCTTCGCCGTCGGCGTGGATGCCTCGCTGGTCAACGGCCTGAACAGCCTCGGTTTCGGCATCACCCCGCAGACCTTCGGCTACCCGGTGTGGAAGCTGAAGATCTCCCAGGTCGCGCCGATCCTGCCTTACCTGTTCCTGGTGCTGATCCTGATCTTCCGGCCCAAGGGCCTGCTCGGCACGCGGGAGGGCTGACATGAACGACACCCTTTCCAACACCGAGGAGCGCTCGGAAGCCGAACGCGAAAGCCGGCGCGTGGGCATTCCCATGGCGCTGCCGGGCACCGTGCCGGCACGCGTGCCCGCCCGGCACTCGCGCAAGGACTACTACGCGTTCAAGCCCTACAACGTGGGCCGCTGGGTGGTCTGGGGCGGCTTCGCGCTGCTGCTGGCGGTCGCTCCCATGCTGTTCACCAGCAGCCTGGCGCACACCATGCTCAGCCAGATGGGCATCGCGATCATCGTCTGCCTCTCCTACAACATGCTGCTGGGGCAGGGCGGCATGCTCAGCTTCGGGCACGCGGTGTATTCCGGCATGGGCGCCTTCCTCGCCATCCACACGCTCAACCTGGTCGCCAAGGACGCATGGGCGGTGCCGGTGAGCCTGATCCCCATCGTCGGCGGCTTCGCGTCGGCGGCATTCGCGGTGGTCTTCGGCTGGGTGACCACCAAGAAGGCGGCCACGCCCTTCGCCATGATCACGCTGGGCATCGGCGAGCTGGTCTGGGCGTCGTCCCTGATGTTCCCGGAGTTCTTCGGCGGCGAGGGCGGCATCTCGGGCAACCGCGTCACCGGCGCGAGGCCGCTGGGCATCACCTTCGGCCCGCAGATCCAGCTCTACTACCTGATCGCGGTCTACACCTTCGCGTGCACCGCGCTGATGTTCGCCTTCACGCGCACGCCGCTGGGCCGCATGATCAACGCGGTACGCGACAACCCCGAGCGCGTGGAGTTCGTGGGCTACGACACGCAGAAGGTGCGCTACATCGTGTTCATCATCTCCGCCTTCTTCGCCGGCATCTCCGGCGGGTTGGCGGCGCTCAACTTCGAGATCGTGACCTCGGAGGTGGTGAGCGCGCCGCGCTCGGGCGCCTACCTGCTGTTCACCTTCCTGGGCGGCGCGACCTTCTTCTTCGGCCCGGTCATCGGCGGCGTGCTCATGGTGCTGGCGGGCGTGCTGCTGTCGGAACTCACCAAGGCCTGGCTGCTGTACCTGGGCCTGGTCTTCCTGTTCATGGTGATGTACGCGCCCGGCGGCATCGCCAGCCTGATCATGATGAACCTGCGGGTGGCCTCGTTCGGGCGCCTCAAGGAGATCTGGGTCAGCTACCTCGCGCTCGCGGTCACCGCGCTGATCGCGCTGGTCGGCGCCGGGGCCATGATCGAGATGATCTACCACCTGAAGCTCAATCCCGCGCTCGGCCCCGAGCTGAAGTTCCTGGGCGCGACGCTCAACGCGCGCGGCGTGGACAGCTGGTTCGGCGCGATCTTCGTCATGCTCACCGGCATCGGCCTGTTCGAGGCCGTGCGCCGGCACTTCGTGCACGAGTGGGGCGAGACCCAGGAATACATCGAGAAGGAACTCAAGCGAAGGGAAACCCTATGAGCCCCCATGCTCGCCACTGCGTGTACGTCGCTGTCCGGCGGAGGGTGATCCTGTGATCTTCTCTCCCGGACTCCTGCCACGCAGCAAGGCTTCCAGCGGCGCC
>DASWUI010000382.1:0-3785 GCA_036401715.1 Ramlibacter sp.
CGCTGCCCGCCGGCCGGTCGTCGGACTTGGGCCGGCGCACGTCCAGCACCTGCATGGTGCGGTGTTCCGCCATCAGGCTGCGCGTGAGTTCGGGCAGCGGGCCGCGCGCCAGCAAGGGGGTGACGGCGTCGCCGCGCTCGCGCAGCGCCGGCACCACCTGGTCGAACAGCTTGTCCGCCCACTTGGCGCGCCAGTTCTCGCGCGCCGAGTGGCTCACCCACTTGCTGATGCGGTGCGTCATGCGGGGCGCGCAGGCCACCAGCACCCAGTGCGTGGGCCCCGCGTCCACGCCCGGCATGCGCTGCCGGGCGTAGGCGGGATCATCCAGGTACACGATGACCTTGTTCATGCGGCCTCCTGCAGTGCCGCCCGGGGATCAGGCGGCGTCCGACTGGCGCGCCCCGCGGGTGGCGAGCCAGCCCGCCCCGAGCACGCCGGCGATGCACAGAGCATACAAACTCCAGCGGGCGACGGCACTGGGGTCGAACACGTCCCGCAGCAGCGGCTCGCTGACGATCATCTTGGCGGCCGTGAAGGCGAGCACCGCGGCGCCCAGCTGGATGATGAGGGGGAAGCGCTCCACCAGCTTCAGCACGATCTTGCTGCCGAACACCACGATCGGGATGCTGACCAGCAGGCCGATGACCACCAGGTCGAACGAGCCGTGGGCCGCGCCGGCGACGCCCAGCACGTTGTCGATGCCCATGAGCGCGTCGGCGATCACGATGGTCTTCATGGCGCCCCAGAAGGTGCTGGCCACCGGCCCGTGCTCGTCGTCGCCGCCGTCGTCGGCCACCAGCTTGTAGGCGATCCACAGGAGCGCCGCGCCGCCGATGCCCATGAGGCCCGGGATGCGCAGCAGCCAGACCACGCCGACCGTCATGGCCGAGCGCACCACGATGGCGCCGACGGTGCCCCAGATGATCGCCTTGTTCTTCAGGTGCGGCGGCAGGTTGCGGGCGGCCAGGGCGATCACGATGGCGTTGTCGCCGGCGAGCACGAGGTCGATCAGGATGATGGCCAGCAGCGCGGACCACCAGGCGGCAGACATGAATTCCATGCGAAAAGCTCCGAATCAGGACATATTCTGCCCGCTGCGGGAACGGATCGGAGCTCGCGGGGAGGGCGATGGATGCTTCGATCCGGACCGGCACGGGCCCGATCGAAGGTCTTGCTCGGCGCGCCGCTGGACGGTTCGCCCGGGGCGCCGGGAGCCTTGTGCTCCGTATTGACGACGCGCCGACATGGGAGCTACTCCCCTTCGCTGGCAGAAATTAGAACACAGCGGCGGCGGTCGCGCAGCAGTACAAACGCGTATCATGCCCGTCCGCTGTCCCGCAGGCAGCTTCAGCCTCAGCCATGGCCGGCATCCACATCACCGACATCGAAGCCGCCATCAATTACTGGCGCGACCGCAAACCGTCGCCCGACGGCGTCACGCTCGCCCCCGAGCTGCGGGCGCTGGCGGAGGTGTACGCGCTGATGGTGTTCCACCGCGAGGACGAGGCCGACGAGCACGGCTTCCCGCCCGCCGCCTATGCGGCCTGGAAGGCCTGGTACGACACGCAGCCCGACACCCCCTGCATCGCGATCTGCTCGACGAGCCAGGGCGATGCCGAATGCAAGGGCTGCGGGCGCAGCTTCGGCGAAGTGCAGCACTGGCCGGAGATGAGCCCGGCGGAAAAGCGCGGCGTGTGGCGCCGCATCACGGTGCTGGGGGATGCCTGGCGCTTCAACCGCTACGCGGAACGGGCCGCCGGCGACAGCCGCGAGCCCCGCTGACGTGCGGCGGCTGCGGCAGGCGCCGAACATCGCGATCGCCGCGCTCTGGGTGGACATGCTGCGCCAGGCCGGCATCTCCGCCAGCCTGCAGCGCCAGTTCCTGTCCAGCGCCGCCGGCGAGCTGCCGCCCGACCAGTGCCTGCCGGAGATCTGGATCAGCGAGGACGAGCAGCTGGAGGACGCCAGGCGCATCCTCGACCAGCTGCTGAGCGTGCCGCAGCGGCGCTGGCGCTGTGCCTGCGGCGAGCTGGTGGAGGGCGGGTTCGAGTCGTGCTGGAGTTGCGGGCGGATGATGCCCTGAGGTGTCGCGGTTCCCCCGCGAACCCCGGCATCACTTCCACCGCAGCGGCTCCACGTCCACGTGCCGCGCGCCGTCGCCCAGCATCAGCACGCCTTCCTGCACCGTGGCCTGCAGCTGCATCGAGCGCTGCGCCAGCGCCGCCAGCTGCTGCGACGCCTCGGCCGGAATGCGCCACACCTGCAGGTTCGCCAGCCGCGTGAGCTTGTTCTCCACCCCTCGCCACCATACTTCGGCCGCATGGTGGAAGCAGTACACCGCCACCTGGTCGGCCTGGCGGCAGGCCTTGGTGATGGCCACCTCGTCCGGCTGGCCGACCTCGATCCAGCGGCGGATCGCGCCGGTGAAGTCGCGCAGCCACACGTCCGGCTCGTCCGGGTCGCTCAGCCCCTTGCCGAAGGCCAGGGTGCCGTCGCCGCCGCACACCGTCTGCAGTTCGTGCGCGTGGAAGGCCAGCGCGGCCAGGCGCACCATCATGCGCTCGTCGGTCTCGCTGGGATGGCGGGCCAGCGTGAGCGCATGGTCGGCGTAGTAGCCGTGGTCGATGTCGGCCACGGCGAGGTTCGCCTTGAAGACGGTGGACTTGAGCGCCATCAGGCGCGCCGGGCCAGTTCGGCGGCCTTGCCGATGTAGCTCGCCGGCGTCATCGCCAGCAGCCGGTCCTTCTCGCCCTGCGGGATTTCGAGCGAGCGGATCAGCCGGTGCAGGTCTTCCGCCTGCACGGTCTTGCCGCGCGTGACTTCCTTGAGCTTCTCGTAGGCGCCATGCACGCCGTAGCGGCGCATGACGGTCTGGATCGGCTCGGCCAGCACTTCCCAGGCGGCGTCGAGATCGGCGCGCAGTGCTTCCTCGTTCAATTCCAGCTTGCCCAGGCCGATGCCCAGCGAGTGGTAGGCCAGCGCGGCATAACCGAGCGCCACCCCCATGTTGCGCAGCACCGTGGAATCGGTGAGGTCGCGCTGCCAGCGCGACACCGGAAGTGTCTCCGACAGGTGCCGCAGCAGCGCGTTGGCCAGGCCGAGGTTGCCCTCGGCGTTCTCGAAATCGATCGGGTTGACCTTGTGCGGCATGGTCGACGAGCCGATCTCGCCTTCGCGCAGCCGCTGCTTGAAGTAGCCCAGGCTGATGTAGCCCCAGGCGTCGCGGCACCAGTCCACCAGGATGGTGTTGGCGCGCGCGACCGCGTCGAACAGCTCCGCCATGTAGTCGTGCGGCTCGATCTGGATGCTGTAGGGCTGGAAGGTCAGGCCCAGGCCCAGCGGCTCCGCGGACTCCACCACCTTGCGGCTGAACGCTTCCCAGTCGAAATCGGGCCAGGCCGACAGGTGCGCGTTGTAGTTGCCCACCGCGCCGTTCATCTTGGCCATCAGCTTCACCGCGGCGATCTTCTCGCGCGCGGCCGCCAGCCGCACCACCACGTTGGCGATCTCCTTGCCCACGGTCGTGGGGCTGGCGGTCTGCCCGTGCGTGCGGCTGAGCATGGGCACGTCCGCGTGGGCGTGCGCCATCTCGCGCATGCGGGCGATCACCGCATCCAGCGCCGGCAGGATCACCTGGTCGCGCGCGCCCTTGAGCTGCAGCGCGTGGCTGGTGTTGTTGATGTCCTCGCTGGTGCAGGCGAAGTGCACGAACTCGCCGGCGGCCCTGAGTTCCGGGCGCGCCTCGAATTTCGACTTGATCCAGTACTCCACCGCCTTGACGTCGT
>DASWUI010000383.1:0-2009 GCA_036401715.1 Ramlibacter sp.
GCCGCGTACCGGACCGTGCTGCGGGCGATCCGGGAAGAGTTCGATGCGCAGGACCGGCACCTGTGGGTCCTGGTGCACGGGTACGACTACCCGATCCCGCGCGGGCTGGCCGTCCGGGGATGGTTGCGCATTCCCTTCGAGAACCGGAACTACGACCTCACGCTGCCGGCCGACATGCTCGCGGCGACGCAGGGAATGGCGGAAGTCATCGATGCGTTCAACACGATGCTGTCGCAACTGCCTGCCGAATTCCCCTTCGTGCATCACGTCGACCTGCGCCGCACGATCGAGCAGGCGTGGCCGGGCAGCCCGGAAAACGGATGGGCGAACGACCTGCACCCGGTGGACGAAGGTTTTGCCCTGATGGCGGCGCGCATCGATGCCGCGCTGGAGGCGCTCCCGGCGGCGCCGCCACGGGTCTGACGGCCGAATGGCTGCCGACGGGCGCCGGTCTCAGGCGCGCAGCAGCCTGCGTTCGGCGTGCTCGTGCCCGTTGCCGCCGGACAGCTTGCGTGCGCCGGCCGCGTGCCAGTCCATGTGCATTTGCTCGAATGCGTGGGCCGCAGCCTGGGCGCGTTCCGCCGCTTCGCCCAACCTGCCGCTCGCGGCTGCAAGCTGCGCCCGCGCGAATTCGTTCTCCGCTGCCTCGCGGGGTGACCGGCGGGCCTGCGCAGCCGCATCGGCCAGGCCGAGATAGTGGCGCGCCGCGGCGGAATCACCTGCGGCGGCCGCAACCTTCGCCAGCGCCCTGCACCCCATCGCCAACCCATGCCGGTCCTGCGCCCGCGCGCGCTGGAACAGGCCGACCGCATGTTGCCGCGCCGCCGCGGCCTCGCCCCTGCTCGCCGACGCCTCCACCAGCCAGCCGTAGGTGAGGGAGGCCGACACGGCACCGCCGCGCTCCTCGATCCACTGGCTGGACTTGCGCAGCATCTGCAGGGAGGCTTCGTCGCGCTTGCGCATCCATGCACCGCAAGCCGCAAGGCCGCGTCCCATCAGCAGCAGGTAGCGGCTGCGGCAACGCCAGGCGACGTCCGCGCCCGCCAGGCCCGCGGCCTCCGCTTCTTCCCAGCGCCCCTGCCACAGGTGCACCGCGCAGACCAGTTCCAGCACCGACCCGCGCACCGAATGCACCTTGTCGCCCAGCAGGATCAGCGCCTCGTCGAACGCGGCGTGCGCTTCCTGGAAGCGCCCCAGGTCGCCCAGCGTGTACGCCTTGCGCGCCAGGCTGTAGGCCGAACCGATCGCCGTTCCGCTGCCGACGCGGCTGTGCTGCCGCTTGCGCGCCACCGCATCGTCCAGCAGCGGCAGGGCGCGCTCGTAGCGGCCGGCGGACGCGAGCGCCTGGCCCAGCGTGGCCTCCACCTGCGCCACCAGCTTCAGGTCCGCGCTGTCGTTGGCATGGCGCAGCGCGAGCTCGGCGTGCTGCACCGATTCCCGCGCGCGACCGCGCCCGTACTGGATGTACGCCAGCCAGTATTCGGCCCGGGCCAGCACGTTGAGCTCGCCATGGGTGCGCGCCAGTTCCCCGGCCACGGCCTTCGCATCCTCGAACAGCCGCAGTCCTTCCGCCACGCCCAGGGGGTCGAACACGCAGGCCTGGCCGAGCTTCTGCGCGACGAGGCACCAGCGGCGCTTTGCCTCGTCGTCCAGGCTGGACAGCATGCCCGCGACGCCGTCGCGCATGGCGCGCAACGCGGCGGTGTACTGCTCGCGCGCGCGGTCCAGCGCCATGGCGCCCAGCGCCTTGTCGCCCGCCGCCTCCGCGTAATGCGCGGCCTTCGCGTGGTCGCCGGCGGCGTCGTAGTGATAGGACAGCGCCTCCAGCGACTCGTAGGCCGCACGGTCGCCGGCCGCGCCCTGCAGGGCCTGCGCCACCATCTGGTGCAGCCGGCGGCGCTGCGAAAGCGTCACGGTCGCGTAGACCGCGTCGCGCGTGAGCTTGTGCTTGAAGCGCAGCATGCCCGCCGCGTCCCGCGGGGCCAGGAAGTCCGCTGCCACCAGCGCGC
>DASWUI010000384.1:0-2599 GCA_036401715.1 Ramlibacter sp.
GCCTCGGGGTCCGTGGCTTCCAGCTCGTAGCTGGCCGCCAGCATGGCGAGCCGGCCGATCACGCCGTACATGTCGAACCGGTTGGGCGCGCTGGCGCCCGGCTTCTGTCCGGGCTGGGGTAAGCGCGTACTCTCGGCAAAGGCCAAGGGCACGTAGCTCGCTCCCGGGGCGTTCAGGTTCTCGTCGACGCCGCGCTCGGCGTGGATGCGGTAGAAGCCGCCCACCACGTAGCGGTCCATCAGGTAGACCACCGGCTCGGCCACCGCGTCGTTGATGCGCTCGGCGGTCAGCACCCCTTCCTGGATGATGACGTCGGTGATCGCCTCGCCGGTCTTGCCCACGGGCGGCTTGTTCTTCGGGCGCGTGCGCAGCTGCTCCAGGTCCTTGACGTCGCGCACGGTCATGATGCCCATGCCATGGGTGCCGTGGTCGTCCTTGACGATCACGAAGGGCTTCTCGCCGATCCCGTATTCCTTGTACTTCTTGCGGATCTTGGCCAGCAGCGCATCGACGTTGGTGCGCAGGCAGTCCATGCCCTCTTCCTTGAAGAAGTCGAGCTCGCCGCAGCGGTTGAACATCGGGTTCACCAGCCAGCTGTCGATGCCCAGCATCTTTCCGAAGCGCTTGGCGACTTCCTCGTAGCTCTGGAAGTGGCGGCTCTTGCGGCGAACCGACCAGCCCGCGTGCAGCGGCGGCAGCAGGTACTGCTCGTGCAGGTCTTCCAGGATGCCGGGCGGACCCGCGGTGAGGTCGTTGTTCAGCAGGATGGTGCAGGGGTCGAAGTTCTTCAGCCCCAGGCGGCGCTTGGTGCGCACCACCGGCTCCAGCGTGACCGTCTCGCCGCCGGGCAGGTCGATGGTGGTCGGCTTCTTGATGTCGGGGTCGATCGAGCCGACCCGCACGTTCAGTCCGGCCATGCGGAAGATCTTCTGCAGCTGCGCGATGTTGCTCAGGTAGAAGGGGCTGCGCGTGTTCTCCGGCACCACCAGCAGGTTCTTGGCCTCCGGGCAGATCTTCTCGATCGCCGCCATCGCCGCCTGCACGGCCAGCGGCAGCATCTCGGGCGTGAGGTTGTTCCAGCCGCCCGGATACAGGTTGGTATCCACCGGCGCCAGCTTGAAGCCGGCATTGCGGATGTCCACCGAGCAGTAGAACGGCGGCGTGTGCTCCATCCACTCCAGGCGGAACCAGCGCTCCACCGCGGGCATGGACTCCAGGATGCGCTGCTCGAGCTCGTTGATCGGGCCGGTCAGGGCCGTGATGAGATGGGGAACCATCCGATCCTCTTGTTGTTCTTGCGGTTCAGGCCCGCACTTCGCCGTTGCCCAGCACGATCCATTTCAGGGAGGTGAGGCCTTCGATGCCGACCGGGCCGCGCGCATGGAACTTGTCCGTGCTGATGCCGATCTCGGCGCCCAGTCCGTACTCGAATCCGTCGGCGAAGCGCGTGCTCGCGTTGACCATGACGCTGGCCGAGTCCACCTCGCGCAGGAAGCGCTGCGCGTGCATGTGGTCGCGCGTGAGGATGGCGTCGGTGTGGTGCGAGGAGTAGCGGTTGATGTGGGCGATCGCCTCGTCCACGCCCGCCACCACTTTCACGCTGATGATGGGCGCCAGGTACTCCTCGGACCAGTCCTGCTCGGTCGCGTCCTTCAGCGCGGCGCCCGCGACGGATCGCAGGATCGCCTTGGCTTCGGGGTCGCAGCGCATCTCCACGCCCTTGGCGGCGAAGATCGCGCCGATCCTGGGCAGGAAGTCCCTGGCCACGCCGCGCGCGACCAGCAGGCCCTCGCTCGCGTTGCAGGGGCTGTACTTCTGGGTCTTGGCGTTGTCGGTCACGGTCACCGCCATGTCGAGGTCGCAGGGATCGTCGACGTAGGTGTGGCAGTTGCCGTCCAGGTGCTTGATCACCGGCACCTTCGCCTCGCGGCTGATGCGCTCGATGAGGCTCTTGCCCCCGCGCGGGATGATCACGTCCACGTACTCGGGCATCGCGATCAGGTGGCCGACGGCTTCGCGGTCGGTGGTCTGCACCAGCTGCACCGCCTCGGCCGGCAACCCGGCCTGTTGCAGCGCCTGCTGCACCAGCCGCGCCAGCGCCTTGTTCGATTCGATGGCTTCGGAGCCGCCGCGCAGGATGCAGGCGTTGCCGCTCTTGATCGACAGGCCGGCCGCCTCGATGGTCACGTTGGGGCGGCTCTCGAAGATCATGCCGAACACGCCGAGCGGCACGCGCATCTGGCCCACGCGGATGCCGCTGGGCTGCTGCTTCATGCCGATCACCTCGCCGATGATGTCCGGCATGGCGGCCAGCTGCTCGCAGCCGACGGCCAGCGTCTCGATGATCTTCGGGGTGAGCTTCAGGCGGTCCACCATGGGGGCGGCCAGGCCGGCGGCGGTGGCGCGGGCGATGTCCCTGGCGTTGTCGCCCTGGAGCGCCTGCACGTTGGCGCGCAGCAGCCCGGCCAGCGCGCGCAGCGCCTGGCTCTTCCCGGCCGCGGAAGCCGCCGCCATGCGCGCGGACGCCTCCCTGGCCTGGAGGCCCAGGGAATGCATGGCTTCGGCGATGTTCAGCGCGTTCATCTTCGTATTATCCCCT
>DASWUI010000385.1:0-7182 GCA_036401715.1 Ramlibacter sp.
GGTAGTAGAAGGCGGCCTTGCCGCCCACCGCGATGGAAACCTTGCTCTTTTCCGGCTTGCCCTGCGCGCGCAGCGACGGCGCGGCGACGGCCGCGGCACCCGCGGCGGCCAGCAGCGCGAAGCGCCGCCGGTTCAGTGTTGTCCTCGTCATGGCAGACCTCTCTGTCGTCTTCTTCTATGGATGACGAAAGCTTAGGAGCCGTGTTGCATCGCCGCATCGGGACCATCCCGTGCGGGTTTTCACGTAACGTGAATGAAGTAGCGTGCCTAGCGCAGCGCGCTGAGGAAGATCGCCAGGTTCGCGAGGAAGGCGAGCGCCCAGATCGCGGAGCGCACGGTGGGCAGGCCCGCCACGTACATCGCGATGTAGATCACTCGCAGGGTGACGAACAGCAGCGCGAGGATGTCGATGCGCGTCTGGGGCGCGCCGAGCTGGTGGGCGATGATCACCGCGCCGATGAAGAAGGGCAGCGCCTCGAAGCTGTTGGCCTGCGCCGCGTTGGCGCGCGCCTGCCAGCCTTCCTGGCGCGCGAGCCAGCCGCGGGGGTCGTGGTTGTCGTAGCCGCCCTTGCCGCGCGGCTTGCCGAAGGCCCGGTACTTGGCCAGGTACGCGCTGGCGTACGGCAGCAGCACCGCGATCAGCACGCACCAGTACGCCACGGTAAACCGGGCATAGGTCGGATTCATCTTGTTCTCCTGTCCACCAGCGCGTGCGCGATGGTCCCCAAGTCCACGTATTCGAGTTCGCTGCCCGCCGGCACGCCGCGCGCCAGCCGCGTGACCTTCAGGCCCTTCAGCTTCAGCGCTTCCGCGATCACGTGCGCCGTGGCCTCGCCCTCCGCGGTGAAGTTGGTCGCGAGGATCACCTCCTGGACCTCGCCGTTGGTGGCGCGCGCGAAGAGCTTGGCCAGCCCGATGTCCTTCGGGCCGATGCCGTCCAGCGGGCTGAGCTTTCCCATCAGGACGAAGTACAGGCCATTGAAGGCCTGCGTGCGCTCCAGCGCCGCCTGGTCGGCGGGCGTCTCCACCACGCACAGCTTGCTGCGGTCGCGCTGCGGGCTGCGGCAGGTGGCGCACACCTCGCCCTCGGTGAAGGTGTGGCATTCGCTGCAATGCCGGATGTTGCCGGCGGCCTGCTCGAGCGCGCGCGCGAGCACGTGCGCGCCCTCGCGGTCGTGCTGCAGCATGTGGAACGCCATGCGCGAGGCGGACTTCACGCCCACGCCGGGAAGGCGCCGCAGCGCCTCGATCAGTGCCTGGAGGGAAGGTTCCGCCATCAAGGCTCCGACGAGCCGCCTCCAGGAGTGGGGAGCGTGGGTGCCAAGATCTTCAGAAAGGCAGCTTCATGCCGGGCGGCAGGCCCGCCGTCAGCTTGCCCATCTTCTCCTGGGTGGTCTCTTCGGCCTTGCGCACCGCGGCGTTGAACGCGGCGGCGACCAGGTCCTCCAGCATGTCCTTGTCCTCGGCAAGCAGGCTGGGGTCGATCGTGACGCGCTTGACGTCGTGCTTGCAGGTCATCACGACCTTCACGAGGCCGGCGCCGGATTCGCCGCTCACCTCGATGAGGGCCAGCTCGTCCTGCGCCTTCTTCAGGTTGTCCTGCATCGCCTGCGCCTGCTTCATCAGGCCGGCCAGCTGTCCCTTGTTGAACATGGTGGGGTCTCTCTAGTGTTTCGCTATGGGTTTGATGCTGCCAGGGACGATTTTCGCCCCAAAGTCACGCTGCATCTGCTGCACGAAGGGATCGTTCAGGATGATCTGCTCCGCCGCCTGCTGCCGCTGGGCCGCCGCGGCCGCGTTGCGCCGCGCCGGGCTGTCGGTCACGGGCCCGACTTCCACGGACAGGTCGACGGAATGACCGGCCGCGTGCAGCGCGGCGCGCAGGCGCTCGCGGCTGGCCGGCTGGTTGAGCGATTCGCGCTCCACGCGCAGCATCCAGTGGCCTTCGTCGCGCGCGACCAGCTGGGCTTGCAGCGCCAGTTCGCGCACCAGCGCGGTGACGGCTTCGCGTTCGACCAGCTGCTGCACGGTGGCCTGCCAGAAGTCGCCTTCGGGCGTGGGGACGACGGTGGGGACGGCCGTCGTCGTCTCGCGCAAGGGCTCGGGTTGCACGCGCACGGGGACGCCCATGACGTCGCCGGTGCGGGCCGGCTGCGCCGTCGGCCGCGGCGGCGCCTGGCGGGGTTCGACGACGGGCAGGACGTGGCCCGGTGGAGCTGCCGGCCGCGATGCAGGAACGGCCTCCCCGGTCGTCCCCGTCGGTCGTGGTGACGAAGGAACCGCGACACCCCGCACCTCCGCCTCCGCAACCTGGGGTGAGGCAGGAACCCCGGCGCCCACCCCCTCATTCAGAGTTTTTTTTTCCCCGCGCGGCTTGAACGCCAGCAGCCGCAGCAACACCATCGTCAGCGCCGCGTATTCATCCGGCGCCAGCCCGAGCTCGGAGCGCCCATGCAGGCAGATGCTGTAAAGCAGCTGCGTCTCGTCCGCCGGCATCAGCGCCGCCAGCCGGGCGATCGTCACGGCCTCCTCGTCGCCGGCGTCGGCCGCTTCGGGAACCGCCTGCAGCACCGCCATGCGCTGCAGCACCAGGCTCATCTCCTCCAGCGCCGCCCCGGCGCTCAGGCCGTGCAGGCGCAGCGCCTCGGAGGTTTCGACGACGGCCTTGCCCTCGCCCTGCGCCAGCGCCTTGACCAGCCGGAACACATGGCTGCGGTCCACGCTGCCCAGCATCTGGCGCACCGTGGCTTCCTGCAGCTGGCCGCCGCCGAAGGCGATGGCCTGGTCGGTCAGCGACAGCGCATCGCGCATCGACCCGCGCGCGGCCCGCGACAGCAGGCGCAGCGCCTGCGCATCCGCCGGCACCGCTTCGGCCTCCAGCACCCGCGCCAGGTGCTCCTGCACCGTTTCCGGCGCCATGGGCCGCAGGTTGAACTGCAGGCAGCGGGACAGCACGGTCACCGGCACCTTCTGCGGGTCGGTGGTCGCCAGCACGAATTTCAGGTACTCGGGCGGCTCCTCCAGCGTCTTGAGCATCGCGTTGAAGGCGTGCCCGGTGAGCATGTGCACCTCGTCGATCATGAAGACCTTGAAGCGGCCCTGCACCGGCTTGTAGACGGCCTGTTCCAGCAGCGACTGCACCTCGTCCACGCCGCGGTTGGAGGCGGCGTCCAGCTCGGTGTAGTCCACGAAGCGGCCGCTGTCGATGTCCGTGCACGCCTGGCAGACGCCGCAGGGCGCCGCCGTGATGCCACCCTGGCCGTCGGGGCCCTGGCAGTTCAACGACTTGGCCAGGATGCGCGACACCGTGGTCTTGCCCACGCCGCGGGTGCCGGTGAACAGGTAGGCGTGGTGCAGCCTCTGCTGTTCCAGGGCATTCGTCAGCGCCTGCACAACGTGCTCCTGGCCCACCATCTGGCTGAAGGTCCGGGGCCGGTACTTCCGGGCGAGCACGAGATACGACATCCCGTCGATTCTAAGGTGGCCCCACGCGCAACTCGTCCTTGCCCGCCTGGCCTACAATCCACCGTGACGGGCCTCCCCGCATGGTGAAGCGGCCAACCGGGTCAGGTGGGGAACCAAGCAGCCCTAACTGTGGAGCCAGTGCCGGGGGTAAGGCTCGTCACCCTCCCATTCTTTCCTTGTACATCGGCAGCTTGCGCTGCGACAAGGAATCGTGACGCGCAGGGTGTATCCGCCACGGCGGAGACGCCGCGCCAACGAGCTCGGCCATGCATTTGCATCGACCGGGCCGCCGATCTCGCGCGCTGCCGGGCACCGCGTCGACGCACATCCCATGATAATTGGCGCCTGCAGTACAGGGAAGCCGCGCAGGTGAAGAAGAAGATCGACGCAGTCAAGCGCTATTTGTCGGACCAGTTCACGGGCCGCTACATCGAACACCAGGCAGACTTCGACAGGAACGCCCAGACGTTCAAGGTGCACCTTCAGGAAGGCACCCTGCTGCTCAAGGTTTCCGACGAACTCCTGCGGGACAACACGCCTTCCGACATCCGCCTCCGCCTGGAGGACGCGGCCGTGGGCGGGCTCCTGTGGGGGCTCAAGGGTACGGACCGGGGACTGCTCGTGGCTTCCACGGGTGCGACGGAGTTCCCCCGGGGATAAGCTGCGGCTGCAGGCACCGGGTCCTGCGAATCACGCATCCACGAACCCACGCACATGCCAGACCTTCGGCACGCAGAGCTGGAGCACCTCCACAGGCAATGGGAGGAGGTGCACACGCGGCTGCGCATCCACGAGCAATTGCTGTCGGACGCGATGGCGCTCTACGCACGCGGGGAGGGGCCGCGGCCCGACTCCATCATGGCGGAGGTCGAGCAGATGCGGGCTGAGTGCGCCACGAGGTTCAAGGCCATGATGGACGCGGCGCGGGGCTCGTAGGGACGATCAGGCGGCGTCCGGGGGGAGGCGGGCAGCCTGCTCGCGGCTCGTGCCCCTGCGATCAACCGCCTTCCATCCGCCCCATCCCCTCGCGTGTGGGGGATTTGTCGCACCGCCCCTCCATTGGCGGTTCACAGCGCGCCCGCAACCGCGTACATTTGGTGACAAACAGGTTGGGGGCTTCCGTGAGCAAGGACAAGAAGAGCCAGGCGCAGCCCGGGCTGCCCGGGCGCGACGCCGTGGACGTGGTCGAAAAGAACACCGACACCTCGTGGGCGCTGTTCCAGGCGCTGCAGGGGCAGCAGCAGCATGGCTTCGAGAAGACGCGGCCGACGGGGCTGGCCGCCGGCGGCAACCAGCCGGTCGCGCCCGAGCACGTGACCGTGGACGACGTGCTGGTCGAAGCACGCCGCAACAACCGCGTCTGCCCCCTGCCCGCGATCTGGCAGCGCCTGTACGCCTACCTGCCGAACACCGGGCCGCACCTGTCGAAGGTGCCGGCGACCCATGCCGAGTGGGCCCAGGTGCCCGCCCTGCAGAAGCGCGCGCGCCTGCGCGAACACATCGAGTGGGCCGCCAGCCAGGGCGTGCTGCGCCAGGTGTACGAGGCGCTGAAGAAACTGCCGGAAAACCGCTGGCACCACATCGGCGAATAGCCCCCGCCGCGCCCGCGGGCGCCCGCGCGCAGCACTGCCGTTGTCCGCCGCAAGCGCTGCGGTGGGCGGGTGCCTTCTTACAAAATCCGCGCGTACCCTCCCACAAACTTCCTGCTGCTGCCGCGCCTAGACTGCCTCGCATTCACTGGGAGGTGAGCCATGGAGAAAGCCGCAGTCACCGGCACAGGGGCCGGTTCCCGCCGGGAGGCAGCGCCGGGGCACTGCATCGCGGTGCTCGCGGCGATGTGCATCGCGAGCCCGGCCGTAGCCGCGGCCGCGGAACAGGGACAGCAACAGGGACAGGCGTCCGCCGAAGTGCTCGTGGCCGAAGCGCGGGCGGACCAGCCTGGAGTGCGGGTGCAGGTGCGCACGAGCTCCCTGCCCCGGCTGGAAGGACAGGACTCCGGTTTCCAGGCACCGCGGATCGACCTTTCGCTCACCCCCTCCAACAGCCACGGCTTCGGCGCCGTCCTCGGCGTCAGCGGCTTCAGCGGCGCGCCCGCGCAGCTGGGCCTGCAGCCGCAGCGGCCGAGCGTGGACTTCGGGCTGCGCTGGAGCCAGAAGCAGATCGACGTCATGGCGTGGCGGCGGATGAGCGCCCCGGACGACGCCTACTCGCTGGCGCAGATGCGGCAGCAGCCGGTGTACGGCGCGCGTGTCGAGATGAACCTCGCGGCGGCCGCCGGCAAGAAGAACAAGTTCGGGCTCGACCGCGGCTTCCTCGGCATGCAGCTCGAAGGCGGGGCCCGCATCTCCATCAAGCGCAAGTACGGCGGCCCGATGGTCTACTACCGCACCTCCTTCTGATCCTTGCCGATGCTTTCTCCCGGAGGGGCCGCCAGGCCCCTTTTTCGTGGGCGGCTTCAGGCGGGCACCAGCTTGCCCAGCGCGGTGAGGAAGGCGCAGCGCACCACGGCGCCCTGCTGGGAAGCAGCGACCGCCTCGCGGTAACGGCGCATCTGGTCACGCAGGCCGGGTTGCCGCTCCGGCTCGGCGGCCGACTTGTAGTCGAGCACCCACCACTCGCCCGTGTCCCGCCGGCGCACCAGCCGGTCCAGGCGCAGCAACTCGCCCGCGTGGTGCAGCTCCACCTCGTTGCCCTGCCAGTCCACCGCCGCCGGATCCCAGGCCCACGCCCCCTCGCCCTCGACGATGCGCCTGGCCATCGCGGCCGCCTGCTGCGCCGCCGCCGGGTCCAGGGCGAACAGGCGCTCCACCTCGCGCAGCTGCGCGGGGCGCACCTCGCCGCGCCGCGGCCACGTCTCCAGCAGGCGGTGCATGGCCTCGCCCAGCCGCGATGCGTCGCTGCCTTCGGCGCCCGCCGGCCGCAGCCATTCCAGGCTGGCCGCTTCGGTCGCACCCGGCACCACCCGCAGCACGAAGCCGCGCTCCGCCGTGCCCTCGCCCGCGGGCGGCTGCACGGGCTGCGGCGCGGGCACCGGCGTGGCGCAGGGCAGCAGGCGCTGCCACCAGGTGACGGGACCGGCGACGGAAGGCACGACCGAGGAGATCACCAGCTGGCGCCCGGCCCGCGTCATCGCGACGTACAGCGCGTTGAGTTCCTCGCGCGCGCGCGCCGCCTGTTCGACCGCGAGGGCGTCGACGCTGCAGGCGGGCGGCCGCGTCTCGCTGGCCAGGAAGGCGAAGCGCCACGGCGCCGGCGCCTCCCCGGGCCACTCGCACAGCGCCCCCATGCTTTCCGGGCGCGCGGGCGAACTGTCGGTGTCGAGCATCAGCACCACGGCCGCTTCCAGGCCCTTGGCGCCGTGTACCGTCAGCAGGCGCACCACGCCCTCGGCGGCGACCGCCGGCCCGCGGATGCCGCCGGCCTTGAGCGCGCGCACGAAGGCATAGGGCGTGAGGTAGCGGCCGCCGCCCACCTGCAGGGCGGCGCCCAGCAGCGCCTGCAGGTTCGCCAGCACGCCGGCGCGCAGGGGCGGCGGGGCCTGGCGCGCGAAGCGCGCGAGCACGTCGCCGTCGTCGTAGATCGCCTGCAGCGCGTCGTGCGGCGGCAGGGCCTGCACCCAGCGCTGCCAGCGGCGCAGCGTGGCCGCCGCGGCCGGCAAGGGCCCGGGCAGCTCGCCGTCCTGCTGCAGCAGTTCGAACCAGCCGCGCGGCGTGCCTT
>DASWUI010000386.1:0-3989 GCA_036401715.1 Ramlibacter sp.
CGAGCGCGGCCCTGCCCCTTCATAGGGGGAGTCTCTAGGTCAGGTGAAATGTCTGATTTAAGTCTTCAGTTACAGCAGGCCGCAAGCCAACTTCCCGTTACCAGCTACTTCGACGAGGCGTTGTTCCAGCGCGAGATGGAGCTCATCTACCAGCGCGGTCCCCGCTACCTGGGGCACGAGCTTTCCGTCCCGGAGCCGGGCGACTACTACGCGTTGCCGCAGGAGGGCGAAGGCCGCGCGCTGGTGCGCACGCCCCGTGGCGTGGAACTCATCTCCAACGTCTGCCGGCACCGGCAGGCGGTGATGCTGCGCGGCCGCGGCTCGGTCAACGCACGCCCTTCCTCGGGAGGGAACATCGTGTGCCCGCTACACCGCTGGACCTACAGCGCCGGCCAGTCCGCCAGGGCCGGCACGCTGCTGGGCGCGCCGCACTTCGCCACCGATCCCTGCCTGGACCTGAACAACTACCGGGTGCAGACCTGGAACGGCCTGGTCTTCGAGAGCAACGGCTATGACGTGAACCGCGCGCTGGCGAAGCTGGGGGCCAACAAGGCCGACCTGGACTTCTCCGGCTACGTGTACGACCGCACCGAGCTGCACGAGGTGGACTACAACTGGAAGACCTTCATCGAGGTCTACCTGGAGGACTACCACGTCGGGCCCTTCCATCCGGGCCTGGGGAACTTCGTGACCTGCGAGGACCTGCGCTGGGAGTTCGGCCGCGAGTATTCGGTGCAGACGGTGGGCGTCGCCGGCAAGCTCGGCAGGCCGGGCAGCGACGTGTACCGCAAGTGGCACGACGAGGTGCTGCGCTTCCAGGACGGCCGCCCGCCCAAGCAGGGCGCGGTGTGGCTCACGCTGTACCCCAACGTGATGGTGGAGTGGTACCCGAACGTGCTGGTGGTCTCCACGCTGTATCCGAAGGGCCCGCAGAAGACGCTCAACGTGGTGGAGTTCTTCTACCCGGAGGAGATCTGCGCCTTCGAGCGCGAATTCGTCCAGGCCCAGCAGGCCGCCTACATGGAGACCTGCATCGAGGACGACGAGATCGCGCTGCGCATGGACGCCGGCCGCAGGGCCCTCGTGGAGCGCGGCGACAACGAGGTCGGCCCGTACCAGAGCCCGATGGAAGACGGCATGCAGCACTTCCACGAGTGGTACCGCGAGGTGATGGGCAACGCGGTCCCGCGGGGCTGAGTGCCTGCCTTTCCCGAGGGCGTCCACCGGGGCACGGTCGTGCCCCTGGACCGCCCCAACGTCGACACCGACGCGATCTTTCCCAAGCAGTACGGCCGCTCCACCGCCAGGAGCGGCTACGGCGCCGTGCTGTTCGACAGCTGGCGCTACCTGGATCCGGGCGACCTGGACAGCGACCATGCGCTGCGCCGGCCCGACCCGGGCTTCGTGCTGAACCAGCCGGCGCTGCGCGGCGCCAGCGTGCTGCTGGCGGGGCCCAACTTCGGCTGCGGCTCCAGCCGCGAGCATGCAGTCTGGGCGCTGCGCGACTACGGCTTCCGCGCCGTGGTGGCGCCCAGCTTCGGCGACATCTTCCGGCAGAACTGCGCCCTCAACGGGGTGGCGCCCATCGTGCTGGCGGAGCACGAGGTCCGCATGCTGTTCGGGCTCGCGCAGGCGGGCGTGCTCGCCGTCGCGATCGACGTGAACGCCGGGACCTTGACCGCCGGTCCCCGGCAGTTCCGCTTCGCGCTCACGCCGCGCCAGCGCCTGCTGCTGACGCAGGACGTCGACTGGATCGCCGCGACCCTGGCGCACCGCGAGCGCATTGCCGCCTTCGAGGCCGGGCGGCTGGCGCGCCAGCCCTGGCTCGCACGCATGTTCCCTTCCTGATGCAAGCCTTGTGGATGCTGGCCGCGTCGCTGTTCTTCGCGACGATGGCGGTGTGCATCAAGATCGCCTCGGCCTGGTTCAATGCCGCCGAGCTGGTGTTCTGGCGCGGCGCCATCGGCATGGTCATCATGGCCTTGTGGGCGCGCTCGCAGCGCACCTCGCTGGCCACGCACTACGCGGGCATGCACGCCTGGCGCAGCCTGGTGGGCGTGCTGTCGCTGGGGGCCTGGTTCTATGCGATCGCGGGCCTGCCGCTGGCCACGGCCATGACGCTGAACTACATGAGCAGCGTCTGGATCGCCGCCTTCCTGGTCGGGGGTGCGCTGGTCGCCTGGAACCCGCGCAGCGGCGCACCCTTGCCGGGACGGCAGGGCGCGCTCGCCATGACCGTGCTGGCGGGCTTCGCGGGCGTGCTGCTGATGCTGCGCCCCACCATCGAGCAGCAGCAGGTCTTCGCCGGGCTGGTCGGCCTGCTGTCGGGGCTGCTCTCCGCCTTCGCCTACCTGCAGGTGATGGCGCTCGGCAAGATCGGCGAGCCGGAAGTGCGCACGGTGTTCTACTTCGCCGCCGGCTCCGCCGTGGCCGGCGCGGCCGGCATGCTGGTGAGCGGCCTGTCGCCCTGGAGCTGGCAGCATGCGCTGTGGCTGGTCCCGATGGCGCTGCTGGCCTCGCTGGGCCAGTGGTGCATGACGCGCGCGTACAGCCACGGCGCAACGCTCGTGGTGGCCAACCTGCAGTACTCCGGCATCGTGTTCGGCGCGCTGTACAGCCTGCTGCTGTTCGGCGACGACATCCCGCCGGCGGGCTGGCTGGGCATGGCGCTGATCTGCGCCAGCGGCATCGCCGCCACGGTGCTGCGCGCGCGGGCGGCGCCGGATGCGCCCGGGGAGGAGCATTGACCCGTCCGTCATCCCCGCGTCATCGCCGCGCAGGCGGGGACCCAAGGCGTCGAAACCGCCGCGCCGCGGCGGCCCCTTGCGAAAGCAGGATTCCCGCCTGCGCGGGAATGACGGGAGAATAGCGGCATGTACACGACGCTCATCTCCGCCAGCCAGCTGATGGCCCTGCAGGCCGCCAAGGCCCGCCTGATGGTCTTCGACTGCAGCTTCGAACTGATGGACCCCACTGCGGGGGAGAAGAACTACCTGCAGTCGCACATCCCCGGCGCGGTGTACGCCGACCTGGACCACGCGCTGAGCGACAAGGGCACGCCCGACCCGAAGACCGGCGAGCCGCAGCCGCATCCCGGCGCCGCCTCGGGCGGGCGCCATCCGCTGCCCAGCCGCGAGAAGTTCGCGATGTGGCTGTCCAGCGTGGGCTTCGCCAACGACATGCAGGCGGTGGTCTACGACCGCAACGGCGCCAACTACTGCGGCCGCCTGTGGTGGATGCTGAAGTGGGCGGGCCATGAGGCCGTGGCGGTGCTCGATGGCGGCCTGCAGGCCTGGCAGGCCGCCGGCGGCGAAGTCCATTCCGGGCCGGAGCCTTCGCACTTCCAGTCCAACTTCGAGCTGGGCGAGCCGCTGCGCCGCCTGGTCACGGTGGACGAGGTCGCCGCCCGCCTCGGGCAGCCGGGCCAGACGCTGGTGGACGCGCGCGCGCCGCAGCGCTTCCGCGGCGAAGTCGAGCCGCTCGATCCCGTGGCCGGGCACATCCCCGGCGCCCTCAACCGGCCGTTCGCGCAGAACATCGGCCCCGACGGGCGCTTCAAGCCGCCGCAGCAGCTGCGGGCCGAGTTCGACGCGCTGCTGGCCGGCCGCGACCCCGCGGGCGTGGTGCACCAGTGCGGCAGCGGCGTGAGCGCCATCCCCAACCTGCTGGCGATGGAAATCGCGGGCTACCGGCCCGGCGGCCTGTTCGCCGGCAGCTGGAGCGAGTGGTGCCGCAACCCGAAGCTGCCGGTCGAAAAGGGCTGAGCGCCGGGCGCGCGCGCAAAAGAAAAATGCCGGGACGTGCCCGGCATCTTTCATCGTGCCTGCTGGCTTCAGGGACGCGAGCCCACGGCGCTTCCGGACGTCGTATTCGGACTGCCGCTGCCGGCCGCGCTCGTCGCGCTGGTGCCGGTGGCCGTCGAAGGCGACGAGCCCATCGCGCTGCTGCTGGCCAGCCCGCCATCGGTGCCCACGCCCGGCTGCGCCGCG
>DASWUI010000387.1:0-5333 GCA_036401715.1 Ramlibacter sp.
CGCGTGCGCGAGACGAGCGAAGCGATCATGTCCATCGGCAGCGGCAGCACGATGGTCGAGGCGCGGTCACCCGCGACCTGCGTCATCGTCTGCAGGTACCGCAGCTGCATCGCTTCAGGCTGCTGCGCCAGCATCCGGGCCGCTTCGAGCAGCGTCGCCGAGGCCTGCTTCTCGCCCTCGGCGTGGATCACCTTGGCGCGCCGCTCGCGCTCGGCCTCGGCCTGGCGTGCGATTGCGCGGACCATGTTCTCGTTCAGGTCGACGTGCTTGATCTCGACGTTGGTGACCTCGATGCCCCAGTCCTCGGTCTGGGCATCGAGGATCTGCTGGATGTCGAGGTTCAGCCGCTCGCGCTCGGCCAGCATCTCGTCGAGCTCGTGCTTGCCGAGCACGGCCCGCAGGGTCGTCTGCGCGAGCTGGCTGGTTGCCATCAGGAAGTTCTCGACCTTGATGATGGCGCGCTGGGGATCGACGACGCGGAAGTACAGCACCGCATTGACCTTCACCGACACGTTGTCGCGCGAGATCACGTCCTGCGGCTCCACGTCCATGGTCACGGTGCGCAGGTCCACCCGCACCATCTGCTGGATTCCGGGGATCACCAGCACCAGGCCGGGCCCCTTGACCTTCCAGAAGCGCCCGAGCTGGAAGACCACCCCTCGCTGGTACTCGCGCAGGATGCGCACCGAAAAGGCCAGAAGCACCAGCAGCAGCGGGACGAGCGCGCCCAGGCCGAGGTTGAAGTTCAGGAACATGCGGGACTCTCCCTCAACGGGTTTCGGTTTCGGTTCTTGCCTCGGTTCCGGGTTCCGGCCGCACCTGCAGCGTGAGGCCGCGCATCGCCTGCACGCGCACCCGCTGCCCGGGCTGCAGCGGCTCCTCGCTGGCGACGCGCCAGTTCTCCCCGAGCACCTGCGCCCACGCGCCGTCGGGGCCGGTGGCGCGCACGATGCCGGTCGCACCCACCATGTGTTCGCTGCCGGTGACGACCGGCCGGCGCCGCGCGCGCATCGCCATCCCGCCGCCGAGCAGCACGAAGGCCGCGGAGGCGCCGACGAAGGCACCGATCAGCCACCAGGGAATGGCCAGCGCGGGCACGTCGCGGTCGAACATCAGCAGCGCCCCGGCCAGCAGCGCCACCACGCCGCCCACCCCGAGCACGCCGAAACTCGGCGAGAGCACCTCGGCCGCCAGCAGCGCGAAGCCGAGCACGATGAGGGCGAGGCCGGCATAGTTCACCGGCAGCAGCTGCAGGGCGAACAGCGCCAGCAGCAGGCTGATGGCGCCGACCGTGCCCGGAACGCCGAAACCGGGCGAGGAGAATTCGAACAGCAGGCCATAGAAGCCCACCATCAGCAGGATGAGCGCGAAGCTCGGGTTGGCCACGACCGACAGCAGGCGCTGGCGCCAGTCGGGCAGCAGCAGCTCGGTGGCGGCACCGCGGGTGGCCAGCGTCACCTCGCCGGACTGCAGCCGCACCCGCCGGCCGTGCAGTTGCGCCAGCAGGTCGGGGACGTCGGCCGCCAGTACGTCCACCACCCTGTCCCGCACGGCCTCGCTGGCCGTCAGCGTCACCGCCTCGCGCACGGCGCGCTCGGCCCAGTCCGCGTTGCGTCCGCGCTGCTGCGCCAGGCCACGGATGAAGGCGGCGGCGTCGTGCACCTGCTTGGCCGTCATGGCATCGGGTGGCGCGGCATCGCGGCGGCCACCGTCGGCCGGTTTGGCATCGCCGGGCGGCGAGCGTTCCCGGTCCTCGCGCGGCGGTGGCTTGCGCTCGCTGCCCGGCATGCCGATGGCCACCGGCGTGGCCGCGCCCAGGGTGGTCGCGGGCGCCATGGCGGCGACGTGCGCCGCGTACAGGATGTAGGTTCCGGCGCTGGCGGCGCGTGCGCCTTCGGGACTCACGTACACCGCCACCGGCACGCGCGACGCCAGGATGCCCTGGATGACCTGGCGCATGGACGTGTCCAGGCCGCCGGGCGTGTCGAGGCGGATCACCACCAGGGGCGCACCGGTCGCCTCCGCCTTGCGGATGCCGCGCAGGATGTAGCTGGCGCTGGCGGGGCCGATGGCGTCCTGCACCACCAGTTCCAGCACCGCGGCCGCCTGCGCTGCGGCGGCGCCCGCCGCCAGCAGCGCGGCCAGCGCCAGCCGGCACAGCATCGACCATGCGCGCGGCGGCGCCTTCGGCTGCTTCGGCGGCGGCATGCGATCCGTGGTGGCCACGGTTCGCACGGTACGCCGATTCCGGCGCGCGCGGTAGCGCCGCGGCCGGCCCGGCCCTCGGACCTACACGGACTCGAGCGCGGCGTTGAAGGTCTGGCTGGGACGCATCACGGCCGTGACCTTCCGGCGATCCGGGAAGTAGTAGCCGCCGATGTCGACGGGCTTGCCCTGCACCGCGTTGAGCTCCTCGACGATCTTCGGCTCGTTGGCGGTGAGCGCCTTGGCCAGCGGCGCGAAGCGCGCGGCCAGTTCGGCATCCTCCGTCTGCGCCGCCAGCGCCTGCGCCCAGTACAGCGTCAGGTAGAACTGGCTGCCGCGGTTGTCGAGCTGCCCCGTCCTGGGCGACGGGCTCTTGTTGTTCTCCAGCAGCTTGCCGGTGGCGGCGTCCAGCGCGGTGGCGAGGATCTTCGCCTTCCTGTTGCCGGTCTTGATGCCTTCGTCCTCCAGGCTCACCGCCAGCGCCAGGAACTCGCCCAGCGAATCCCAGCGCAGGTGGTTCTCCTCGACCAGCTGCTGCACGTGCTTGGGCGCGGAGCCGCCGGCGCCCGTCTCGTACATGCCGCCGCCGGCCATCAGGGGCACGATCGACAGCATCTTGGCGCTGGTGCCCAGCTCCATGATGGGGAACAGGTCGGTCAGGTAGTCGCGCAGGATGTTGCCCGTGACGCTGATGGTGTCCAGGCCGCGGATCACGCGCTCGAGCGTGTAGCGCATGGCACGCACCTGGCTCATGATCTGGATGTCCAGGCCCTCGGTGTCGTGCTCCTTCAGGTAGGCGCGCACCTTCCTGATCAGCTCGTTATCGTGCGGGCGGTAGGGGTCCAGCCAGAACACGGCCGGCATGCCGGAATTGCGCGCGCGCGTCACCGCGAGCTTGACCCAGTCGCGGATGGCCGCGTCCTTGACCTGGCACATGCGCCAGATGTCGCCCTGCTCCACGTTCTGCGTCAGCAGCACCTCGCCGGTGGCGAGGTCGGTGATGTTGGCGACGCCGTCCTCCGGGATCTCGAAGGTCTTGTCGTGCGAGCCGTACTCCTCGGCCTGCTGCGCCATCAGGCCCACGTTCGGCACGGTGCCCATGGTGCGCGGGTCGAAGTTGCCGTGCCACTTGCAGAAGTTGATGATCTCCTGGTAGATGCGGGCGAAGGTCGACTCCGGGATGACCGCCTTGACTTCCTTCAGGCGGCCGTCGGCGCCGTACATCTTGCCGCCCTGGCGGATCATGGCCGGCATGGAGGCGTCGACGATCACGTCGTTGGGCGAATGGAAGTTGGTGATGCCCTTGGCCGAATCGACCATCGCCAGCGCGGGCCGGTTCTCCAGGCAGGCATGCAGGTCGCGCCTGATCTCCTCCTGCTGCGACTCCGGCAGCGTGGCGATCTTGTCGTACAGGTTGGCCATGCCGTTGTTGACGTTCACGCCCAGCTCGTCGAACAGCTTGCCGTGCTTGGCGAAGGCTTCCTTGTAGAACATGCGCACGCAGTGGCCGAACACGATGGGGTGCGAGACCTTCATCATGGTGGCCTTCACGTGCAGCGAGAACATCACGCCGGTGTTCTTCGCGTCCTCGATCTGCTGCTCGTAGAAGGCCAGCAGGGCCTTCTTGCTCATGAACATGGAGTCGATGATCTCGCCGGCCAGCAGCGAGACCCTGGGCTTGAGCACCAGGGTCTTGCCCGACCTGGTGAGCAGCTCCATCTTCACGTCGCGGGCGCGGTCCAGCGTCATGGACTTTTCGCCGTGGTAGAAGTCGCCGTGCGTCATGTGCGACACGTGCGTGCGCGACGCCGGGCTCCACTCGCCCATGCTGTGCGGGTGCTTGCGGGCGTACTCCTTGACCGCCTTGGGGGCGCGGCGGTCGGAGTTGCCTTCGCGCAGCACCGGGTTCACCGCCGAGCCCAGCACCTTGGCGTAGCGCTGGCGGATCGCCTTTTCCTCGTCGGTCTTCGGGTTGTCCGGGTACTCCGGGACCATGTAGCCGCGCGCGCGCAGCTCGCGGATCGCCGCCACCAGCTGGTTCTGCGAGGCGCTGATGTTGGGCAGCTTGATGATGTTCGCGTCGGGCTGCAGCGTCTTCCTGCCCAGCTCCGCCAGCGTGTTGGGCACCTTCTGCGCGTCGGTCAGGAAGTCGGGGAACTCGCCGAGGATCCGGTTGGCCACGGAGATGTCGCTCTCGACCACCTCGATGCCGGCGGCCGCGGCAAAGGTGCGCACGATCGGCAGGAACGAGTGCGTCGCCAGGTAGGGAGCTTCGTCGGTGAGCGTGTAGATGATCTTGGAACGGTCGGCAGCCAAGGGGATGTCTCTCAGGAAGTTGGTGGGAGCGGCGTGCGCCACGATGCGAGCCCGCATTTTAGACTGTGGAACCTTACGCGATCCCTGCCGAGAGGAGGCCAAAGAAAAGCCGCCCGGGTGGGCGGCTCTCTGGGGGATGCTCCGGGGCCCCGCCTGCGCGGGGACGGCGCGAGGGGGCGCGGTGACGCCTCCCCCGGCGATCACATGTTGTCGATCATCACCTGCCCGAAGCCCGAGCAGCTGACCTGCGTGGCGCCGTCCATGAGGCGGGCGAAGTCGTAGGTGACCTTCTTCGACAGGATCGCCTTCTCGAGGGAGCTGATGATCAGGTCGGCCGCCTTGGTCCAGCCCATGTGGCGCAGCATCATCTCCGCCGAGAGGATCTCGGAGCCGGGATTCACGTAGTCCTTGCCGGCGTACTTGGGTGCCGTGCCATGGGTGGCTTCGAACATCGCGACCGAGTCCGACAGGTTGGCGCCCGGGGCGATGCCGATGCCACCGACTTGTGCGGCCAGGGCATCGGAAACGTAGTCACCGTTGAGGTTCAGCGTGGCGATCACCGAATATTCGGCGGGGCGCAGCAGGATCTGCTGCAGGAAGGCGTCGGCAATGGCGTCCTTGATGACGACTTCCTTGCCGGTCTTCGGGTTCTTGAACTTGCACCACGGGCCGCCATCGATGGGCTCGGCACCGAATTCCTTCTGCGCCAGGGCGTAACCCCAGTCGCGGAAGCCGCCTTCGGTGAACTTCATGATGTTGCCCTTGTGCACCAGGGTCACCGAGGATTTGTCGTTATCGATGGCGTACTGGAT
>DASWUI010000388.1:0-6582 GCA_036401715.1 Ramlibacter sp.
TGTCATCCCGGGCTTGACCCGCCCGCCATGTCATCCCGGGCTTGACCCGGGATCCATGGATTGCGGGTCGAGCCCGCAACGACAGGCCGGGGGGCACGGCGAGCCGACTCGCGGCCCTACCGGTTCACCCCACCCCGTTCGAACCTCCGGTCCGCCCCCGCGCGCAGGTCCTGCGCGATCTGCACCGGGCTGCCGTTGGGCGCGTGCTCCATGCAGGCGCCGTTGCGCGCGATGGCCAGCGTGTAGCGGTAGTTCGGCGTCGTGCGCATGTCCCGCCAGTCGGCGTCCTTGACCGCGACCCAGCCGCTGCCCGGCGTGTGCCGCGCATAGACCTTCACTTCCGCCGTGTTGCAGCGGATGCCTTCGTAGATGCCGTTGACGGCGCCCGAGCTGCTGGTGGCGACCACGACGTAGCGCACCACGGAGTCGCTGCCCACCGTGATGGACGCCGGGTCCACGCCGAAGCGCAGGCTGCTGGAAGGCAGCTCGATCGGGATCAGTCCCGTGGTGCGCAGGGCGGGCGGTGGCGGGGCTTCCGCCTCCTTCCAGTCGGTCAGGACGTCCGGAACGAGCTGGGCCGAGGCGGCGGCCGCGGCGCCGGCGAATGCCAGCGCCAGGATCCTACGATGCATGTTTTCCCTTGGCAGCGGACAGCGGCTGCGCGCGTCCCTGCGGATTCGGTTCGAAAGTGGCGCCCGGCGGCAGCTCCATCCCGGGCGCGGGCAGGGCGCCGGCGCCCTCCTGGCCGCCGTGCTCCGCGTCGCGCGTGCGCATGCCGCTGCGCAGGTAGCGGTTGCGGTGGTCGTTGCGCGGCAGGTAGCGGGCCAGCTCCCGCAGGGCCATCTCGTAGACGCCGCGCTTGAACTCCACCACCACGTCCAGCGGCACCCAGTAGTCGTTCCAGCGCCAGGCGTCGAACTCCGGGTGGTTGGTCGCGCGCAGGTTCAGGTTGTGGTCCTGCCCCATCAGCTGCAGCAGGAACCAGATCTGCTTCTGCCCCTTGTAGTGGCCGCGCGCGTCCCGGCGGATGTAGCGCTCGGGCACCTCGTAACGCAGCCAGTCGCGGGTGCGCGCGACGATGCGCACATGCTCCGGCTTCAACCCGATTTCCTCGTGGAGCTCCCGGTACATCGCCTGTTCCGGACTCTCGCCGCGGTCGATGCCGCCCTGCGGAAACTGCCAGCTGTGCGTCCGGATGCGCTTGCCCCAGAACACCTGGTTTCTCTGGTTGAGCAGGATAATGCCGACGTTGGGCCTGAAGCCGTCCCGGTCCAGCATAATCACACCCCAAATCTTTGAACTGAGTCCATTATGCATGGCGCCCCTGCGCGCTGGAAGGGCTCAGCAGTCGCCACCTCCCCGCCCATTCCGATGAGAGCCTCCCAGTTCCTGATTTCCACCCTGAAGGAAGCCCCCGCCGACGCCGAAGTGGCCAGCCACAAGCTGATGATGCGCGCGGGAATGATCAAGAAACTGGGTGCCGGCATCTACACGTACATGCCCATGGGCCTGCGGGTGATCCGCAAGGTCGAGGCCATCGTGCGCGAGGAGATGGACCGCGCCGGCGCCGTCGAGTGCACCATGCCCGTGGTGCAGCCGGCCGAGCTCTGGCAGGAGAGCGGCCGCTTCGACAAGATGGGCCCCGAGCTGCTGCGCATCAAGGACCGCCACGAGCGCGACTTCGTGGTCCAGCCCACCAGCGAGGAGGTCGTCACCGACATCGCCCGCCAGGAACTGCGCAGCTACAAGCAGCTGCCCAAGAACCTGTACCAGGTGCAGACCAAGTTCCGCGACGAGCGCCGCCCCCGCTTCGGCCTGATGCGCGGGCGCGAGTTCATCATGAAGGACGCCTACAGCTTCGACCGCGACCAGCCGGCCGCCAAGCGGAGCTACGAGACCATGGCGCAGGCCTACCGTCGCATCTTCGACCGCTTCGGCCTGCGCTACCGCGCCGTGGCGGCGGACAGCGGCGCCATCGGCGGCGACCTGTCCGAGGAGTTCCAGGTGATCGCCGCCACCGGCGAGGACGCGATCGTCTACTGCCCGGACAGCCAGTACGCGGCCAACATGGAGAAGGCCGAGGCGCTGCCGCCGCAGCGGCCGCGTCCCGCGGCCACCCAGGCCATGCTGAAGGTGCCCACCCCGGGCAAGAGCACCTGCGAGCAGGTGGCCGACCTGCTGGGCGTGCCCCTGGCGACCACGGTGAAGTCGCTGGTGTTGGCCACGGACCGCATGGACGCCCAGGGCGGCATCGTCGGCACCCAGGTCTGGCTGCTGCTGGTGCGCGGCGACCATGACATGAACGAGATCAAGGTGGGCAAGGTGCCGGGGCTGGATGCCGGCTACCGCTTCGCCACCGTGCCCGAGATCGAGGCGCACTTCGGCACGAAGCCCGGCTACCTGGGCCCGATCGGCCTGCGGCAGAAGGTGAAGATCGTGGCCGACCGGGAGGTTGCCGCGATGGCCGACTGGATCTGCGGCGCCAACGAGGAGGGTTACCACCTCACCGGCGTCAACTGGGGCCGCGACCTGCCCGAGCCGGACGCGGTGGCGGACATCCGCAACGTGGTCGAAGGCGACCTGTCGCCGGACGGCAAGGGCCGGCTGGCGATCGAGCGCGGCATCGAGGTCGGCCACATCTTCTACCTCGGCACCAAGTACAGCAAGGCGATGAACGCCACCTTCCTCGACGAGGACGGCAAGCCCAAGGTGTTCGAGATGGGCTGCTACGGCATCGGCATCACCCGCCTGCCGGCCGCGGCCATCGAGCAGAACCACGACGAGCGCGGGATCATCTGGCCCGATGCGATCGCGCCCTTCACCGTGGTGGTCTGCCCGATCGGCATGGACCGCAGCGCCGAGGTGAAGGCGGCCGCCGAGAAGCTGCACGACGAACTGGCCGCCGCCGGGGTGGACGTGATGCTGGACGACCGCGGGGAGCGCCCCGGCGCGATGTTCGCCGACTGGGAACTGATCGGCGTGCCGCACCGCGTGGTGATTTCCGACCGCGGCCTGAAGGAGGGGCAGGTGGAGTACCAGCATCGCCGCGACAGCGCGGCGACGAAGATGGCACTGGCCGACGTCGTCGCCTTCCTGAAGGGGCGGCTGGCAGCGTGATCACGCGCAGGGCCTGCCTGCTGCCGGCGCTGGCCGGCGCGGGCCTGGGACTGGTGGGGCTGCCGGCGCGCGCCGGCGGCCAGATCGAGGAGCCGCTCGCCGACTCGGTGCGCACCGCCATGAGCTCGGCGATCGCCAACAGCGCCCCGCCCGTGCCCGAGTTCACCGACATCGACCAGCGCCTGAAGTACCTGCGCTGGCTGGGCGCCATGAGCCGCCGCCTGCACAGGCGCAAGCAGGACTGGACGGAACGCAAGGAGTTCCTGCAGACCGTCTGGTACGAATCCCGCCGCGCCGGCCTCGACACGGGGCTGGTGCTGGGCCTGATCCAGGTGGAGAGCGCCTTCCGCAAGTTCGCGGTGAGCCCGGTGGGCGCGCGCGGCTACATGCAGGTGATGCCCTTCTGGACCCGCCTGATCGGCAACGGCGACCCGTCCAGCCTGTTCCACATGCAGACCAACCTGCGCTTCGGCTGCGTGATCCTGCGCCACTACCTCGATCGCGAACGCGGCGACCTGTTCATGGCGCTGGGCCGCTACAACGGCAGCCGCGGCCGGCCGCAGTATCCGAACGCGGTGTTCGCCGCGAGCCGCATCTGGGAGTGGAAGGAGATCGGGCCGCGCGAGGTACCGCCGGCCCCGGGGACGCCGCTGCCGGGCGGCTCGTGATGCCCTTCCGTCATTCCCGCGGAGGCGGCAACCCAAGGCTTCCGCGTTGAAAAGCCCCGCTGCGCGGGGCTTGCTGGACGCACTGGATCCCCGCCTGCGCGGGGATGACGGGATTCACTGCAGGAAGCCCAGCTTCGTCTTGCCGCTGCCGCCCTTCGGCAGGTCATCCGCCTCGATCGTGCCGCGGTGCGCCAGCCGCGCGTTGCCGAAGCCGGTCATGAGTGCGCGCCGCATTTCACGCGGCGCCAGTTCCGCCAGCGCGTCGAGCACGTCGTCCGCCGGCTCGTCGTCGAAGCGCCGGCCCCAGCCGTGTTCGCCGCGGATGGAGCGGTACAGGTTGCGCGCGATGGTGCGGGCCTGCTCGTGGGTCGGCGCGTCGATCTCGAACACGTTCATGCGGTTGAGGATCGGCTCGGGGATGCAGCGCTCGTCGTTGGCCGTCATGATCCAGATCACCTGGCTGGCGTCGATCGCGACCTCGGCGAATTCGTCCATGAAGGATTCGGCCGTGTCGTGTTCCAGCAGGCTGTAGAGCGAGCCGAGCGGGTCGTACTGCGCGTCGGCGCTGGCCGTGTCGATCTCGTCCACCACCAGCACGGGGTTGGCGTACTGCCCGTCCACCAGCGCCTCGAACACCTTGCCCGGCTTGGCGCCCTTCCACTGCGAGGACGCGCCGGAGAGAAGCCAGCCGGCCGTCATGGAGCTCATGGGAACGAGGCTCATCCCGGTGCCGAGCAGTTCGGCGAGCTGCCGGGCGAAGTGCGTCTTGCCGATGCCGGGCGGGCCCAGCAGCAGCATGGGCGTGATCTCGATGCCGTCACCGGAGTCCTGCGACAGCGCGACGTGGCGCTTCACGTCGTCGAGTGCTTCCGTGAAGTTCGGCAGCTGCTCGTACAGCGCGGCCATCTCCGGAATGCCGCTGGGCTTGACCTGGAAGCGCTCGGGGCCGCGTTCCAGCATGCGCTCGTAGGTGGCGCGCAGGTTTTCGTGGTCGCGGGCGGCCAGCTTGGCGAGCTTGCGTTCCACGTCGTGTGGACGGAAGACGTTGCGCAGGTTGGCGATGGGCAGCTTGAGGCCCGGGCTGTGCGGAACGAGACTGCGGGATTGCATGGTCCACTCCTTCAACGACTGTGGTTTATTCCAGCATAGGTCGAAGGCACGGGCAATCCCTGGCCGCCCGTTCGCGCGCGCTTGACAGCAGGAGCCGACAGTCGAGGCAAGAGGAACGGCTGCCGCTGGCAGCCGTTCGCGGCGAGTGCTACTGCGGCTGGGTGCCGAGCACCTGCTGCAGCTCGCCGCTCTGGTACATCTCCATCATGATGTCCGAGCCGCCGATGAATTCGCCGCGCACGTAGAGCTGCGGGATCGTCGGCCAGTTGCTGTACTCCTTGATGCCCTGGCGGATCTCGTCGTCCTCCAGCACGTTCACGGTCGTCAGCTGCTTGGGGTCCACGCCGCCGGCCTTGAGGATCTGCACCGCGCGGCCCGAGAAGCCGCACATGGGGAAGGACGCGTTGCCCTTCATGAACAGCAGGATGTCGTTGCTCTTGACGAGTTCGTCGATGCGTTGCTGGGCGTCGCTCATGGGGGTCTCTCTCCTGGGCAGGATCTAAGGATAGCTTGCGGCGGATTATCCCAGTTCAAGCCGCCGCCCGCCCGAGCAGCGCGGGATGCCGGCCAGGTCGGCCCGGCTGCCGACGTCGGTGAAGCCGGCCGACTGCAGGAGGGCACGCACGGCCTGCGCCTGGTCCCAGCCGTGTTCCAGCAGCAGCCAGCCGCCCGGCAGCAGGTGCGCGGGGGCGGCGGCGACGATGGCGCGCAGGTCCTCCAGGCCGTCGGCGCCGGCCACCAGCGCCTCGCGCGGCTCGTGCGCCAGCGCGGGAAGGTGCGGATCCGCCTCGGCGACGTACGGCGGGTTGCTCGCGATCAGGTCATAGCGGCCGGCGCCTTCCAGCCAGTGCGCCTGCCGGAAGCGCACGGCCAGGCCCAGGCGCGCCGCGTTGGCCTGCGCCACGGCCAGGGCGTCGCCGCTGCGGTCCACCGCCTCCACCACCGCATCCGGGCGCGCCGACTGGATGGCCAGCGCGATCGCGCCGCTGCCGGTGCCCAGGTCGATCACGCGCGGGGCGGCGCGATCGCGCAGGACCTCCAGCGACCACTCGACGAGCGTCTCGGTGTCCGGCCGCGGGTCGAGCACGCGCGCATCGACCCGCAGCGGCAGGCCGAAGAACTCCTTGTGGCCGGTGAGGTAGGCGAGCGGCTCGCCCGCCGCGCGCCGGCGGCACAGGGCAAGGAAGGCCTGTTCCTGCGCAGGCCCGAGCTGGTCCTCGTCGTGCGCGATCAGCCAGGCGCGCTCGCCCGGCGCGCGCTCCAGCGCATGCAGCAGCAGCAACTGCGCGTCGAGCCGCGCGAGGCCCAGGGCCGCGCCGGCAGCGAGCGCATCCTTCAGCCTCACGCCCGCCCCGCGCCGAGCCCGACCTCGAGCTCCTCCAGCTGCTCCGCCTTGCGCGCGAGCAGCAGGGCCTGGATCACCTCGTCGAGGTCGCCTTCCATCACCGCCCCCAGCTTGTAGAGCGTGAGGTTGATGCGGTGGTCCGTCATGCGGCCCTGCGGGAAGTTGTAGGTGCGGATGCGGTCCGAGCGGTCGCCGCTGCCGATCAGGCCCTTGCGCGTGGCCGCCTCGCGGGCGGAGCGCTCGGCGCGCTCCTTCTCCTGGATGCGCGCGGCCAGCACCTGCAGCGCCTTGGCCTTGTTGCGGTGCTGCGAACGGTCGTCCTGGCACTCGGCGACGATGCCG
>DASWUI010000389.1:0-2429 GCA_036401715.1 Ramlibacter sp.
CGCCCCCAACAGCGGCGTGGAGTTGTCAGTCATGCCCGCATTGTCGTACGCTGGCCTCCATGAGCGACCCTACCCACGACGACGGCCATTCGCACGAGCATGCCCGGTGGAAGCACGACGGCGTGCGCGTCATCCCCGGCAACCAGCTCGATCCCAACGTGCCTTCCACGCCCGGCATGGACCGCAAGGCCGCGATCAACTTCGCGCGCGTCGGCGCGCAGAAGCTCTGGGCCGGCACGGTGACGATCCACGCGAACGCCAAGACGGGGGCGCACCACCACGGGCACCTGGAGAGCGTGATCTACGTGGTCAAGGGGCGCGCGCGCATGCGCTGGGGCGACCACCTCGAGTTCACCGCGGAAGCCGGGCCGGGGGACTTCATCTACGTGCCGCCCTACGTGCCCCACCAGGAGATCAACGCCAGCCCCACCGAGGTGCTCGAATGCGTGCTGTGCCGCAGCGACGGCCAGGCCGTGGCCGTCAACCTGGACATCGAGCCGGTGGAGAAGCCCGAACAGGTGCTGTGGGTGGACCCCACGCACCCGCACGGCGGCGTGTAGGTAGCGGCGAGCCCGCTTACTGCGGCTCGATCTTCGCGTCCCTGATCGCCTTGGCCCACTTGGCGGTTTCCACCTTCGTGCGCTGCGCCAGGGCTTCCGGCGTGCCCGGCTCGACGACGAAGCCGATGGGCGCGAACTTGTCCTGCAGCTCCTTGCTGGAGGCGGCCGCGTTGATCGCCTGGTTCAGCTTGGCGACCACGTCCGGCGGGGTGCCGGCCGGCGCGAACATCGCGAAGTAGGCGATCAGCTCGTAGTCCTTCAGGCCCAGCGCCTCGTTGACGGTGGGCAGCTCGGGGATCGCGGGCGAACGCTTCGTCGAGGTGACGGCCAGCCCGCGGATCTTGCCCGCCTTGACCTGCGGCAGCGTCACGGCGAAATCGGCGGTGAACATCATCACCTGGCCGCCGATCAGGTCCGTCATCGCCGCCGGGCCGCTCTTGTACGGCACGTTGGTCATCTGCACGCCCGCCATGCTGGCCAGCATCTCGCTGGAGACCAGCTGCGAGGTGCTGGCGCTCGCGAAGGTGACGTGGCCGGGCTTGCTCTTCGCGAGGTTCACCAGCTCGCGCAGGTTCTTCGCCGGCACGTCGTTGTTCACCGCCACGATCAGCGGCACCGAGCCCATGTAGCCGAGGGGGGCGAACGCCGTGTCCTGGTTGTAGGGCAGCTGCTTCATGAGGCTCTTCAGCGCCGCGTTGGTGCTGTTGGTGCCGATCAGGATGGTGTAGCCGTCGGGTGCCGCCTTCGCGACTTCCGCGGCGCCCAGCATGCCGTTCACGCCGGGCTTGTTGTCGACGATGATCGTCTGGCCGAGGGTCCGGGACATCTCGGCGACGAAGGCGCGGCCGATCTGGTCGGTGGCGCTGCCGGCGGCGAACGGGACCACCGCGCGGATCGGCTTGGCGGGCCAGGCCTGGGCGAAGCTCGCGGGGGTGATCAGGGAAGCTGCGGCCAGGGCGGCCAGGGACAGGAAGGTGCGACGCACGGTGGTCTCCAGGTGTTATTCGGCACCGCGATTCTAGGACCGGCTCCTTGACGGCCCGGCGGGCGCCGTGGTGTGATGCAACGAGCCATGGACACACTGCGCTTTTTCGCAGCATTGCTGGCCACCCTGGCACTGCCTTCCCTGCGCGCGCACGAGGTCTCGCTCGATGCGGTGGTGCTCCGCTACCTCGCCGCCCGGACCTACTGCGAATCGGGCAAGTGGTTCTACCCGCTCACCGGCGAGGTGCGCTTCTCGCTGTGCGCCGACCACGACGACCGTTTCCGCTTCGTGCAGCACGCCGGGGAGCCGAGCGAGGAGGTCTTCTGGGCCTCGCGCCACAAGGTGCACTGGTACCGCAGGGACACACGCGCCTACGAGGAACGGCCGCGGCACGCGGCGCAGATGGAGGGCTTCTCGGTGGGGCGCGCGCCCGCGGCCACCTCGCGCCTGCTGCGCGAGACCTGGGGCCGCGGCGGCGGCATCGACGGACTCGCCCCGCTCGGCGGCTTCGCACCCAACCCGGAGCTTTCCACGACGCTGCACGCGGTGTTCGCGCGCTCCGATCCGCAGCTGGGCTTCAGGGAACACCTGTGGGTGCGCAGGGCGGACGGCGCCATGGTGCGCTACGAACAGATGTCGGGCACCGCGGTGCGGCACTTCGTCGAGCTGGGCACCGTGCAGATCGACCGGCCGCTGCGTCCCGCCGATCTCACCTTCACGCCGCCCGCGCTGCAGCGCTTCTCGCCGCGCAACAACCCGGCCGTGTTCTTCGCCGGCCTGCTGGTGCTCGCCGCCGCCGGCGGCGCGGTGGCCTGGGCCTGGGCGTTCGCGCGTGCCGGGGACGGCGCCCGCGTGCTGCGGGTGCGCAGCCTGCTGTGGCGCTA
>DASWUI010000390.1:0-2321 GCA_036401715.1 Ramlibacter sp.
CGCGAACTGGCGGCCAATGAGACGCAGATGCGCGCGCGCGTGCTGCAGCTGTGGCAGACGCGCCTGCTGCGCTTCACCAAGCTGACCGTCGCCGACGAGATCGAGACTTCACTGAGCTACTACGAAGCCACCTTCCTGCGCCAGATCCCGCGCCTCTACGGCCAGCTGGAACAGGAGCTGGGGCACCAGCCGGTGGCAAGCTTCCTGCGCATGGGGCAGTGGATCGGGGGCGACCGCGACGGCAACCCCAACGTGACGGCGGACACGCTCGCGTACGCGCTGCGCCGGCAATGCGAGGTGGCGCTGCGCCACTACCTCACCGAGCTGTTCTGGCTGGGCAGCGACTTCTCCATGTCGGCGCTGCTGGTGCAGGTGACGCCCGCGATGCAGGCGCTGGCGGACGCCTCGCCCGACCGCGGCGAGCACCGCATGGACGAACCCTACCGGCGCGCCGTCACCGGCATGTACGCGCGGCTGGCCGCCACGCTCAAGGAACTCACGGGAGGCGAGGCCGCGCGGCACGCGGTGCCGCCGCAGAACCCCTACGGCACCGCCGAGGAACTGCTGGCGGACCTGCGCACGATCCGCGACTCGCTGCTCGCGCACCACGGCAGCGCGCTGGTGCAGCAGCGCCTGAAACCCCTGATCCGCGCGGTGGAGGTGTTCGGCTTCCACCTCGCCACGGTGGACCTGCGCCAGAACTCCGAACAGCACGAGGAGGTGGTCGCCGAGCTGCTGGCCACCGCCCGCGTCGAGGCGGACTACCGCCGGCTGGACGAGAACGGCAAGAGGGAGGTGCTGCTGCGCCTGCTGTGCGACGCGCGGCCGCTGCGCGTGCTGGGCGCGGAGTACAGCGAGCATGCGCGCAAGGAGCTCGCGATCTTCGAGACCGCGGCGACCATGCGCCGCCGCTTCGGGGCGCAGGCGATCCGCCACTACATCATCAGCCACACCGAGGCGGTGAGCGACCTGCTGGAGGTGATGCTGCTGCACAAGGAAGTGGGCCTGCTGCACGGCACGCTGGACGACCATGCCACCAGCGAGCTGATCGTGGTGCCGCTGTTCGAGACCATCGCCGACCTGCGCAATGCCGCGCCCATCATGCGCGAGTTCTATGCGGTGCCCGGCATCGCGAAGATGATGCAGCGCTCCGGGGCCGAGCAGGACATCATGCTCGGCTACAGCGACAGCAACAAGGACGGCGGCATCTTCACCAGCAACTGGGAGCTGTACCGCGCCGAGATCGCGCTGGTGCAGCTGTTCGACCAGCTCGCCAACTCGCACAACATCCAGCTGCGCCTGTTCCATGGCCGCGGCGGCACCGTCGGCCGCGGCGGCGGCCCGAGCTACCAGGCCATCCTGGCGCAGCCGCCGGGCACGGTGCGCGGGCAGATCCGCCTCACGGAACAGGGCGAGGTGATCGCCTCCAAGTACGCGAACGCGGAGATCGGCCGGCGCAACCTGGAGACCCTGGTCGCGGCGACGCTGGAAGCCACGCTGCTGCAGCCCACCAAGCCCGCGCCCAAGGCCTTCCTGCAGGCGGCCGAGACGCTGTCGCAGGCGAGCATGCGCGCCTACCGCGCCCTCGTGTACGAGACGCCGGGCTTCGTCGATTTCTTCTTCCACGCCACCCCCATCCGCGAGATCGCCGAACTGAACATCGGCTCGCGGCCGGCGTCGCGCAAGGCCACGCAGCGCATCGAGGACCTGCGCGCGATTCCCTGGAGCTTCAGCTGGGGCCAGTGCCGGCTGACGCTGCCGGGGTGGTTCGGCTTCGGCTCGGCGGTGGAGGAGTTCCTGGGCGCGGCGGACCGCAAGGAACAGGTCGCGCTGCTGCAGCGGATGTACCGCCAATGGCCCTTCTTCCGGGCGCTGCTGTCGAACGTGGACATGGTGCTGGCCAAGAGCGACCTCGCACTGGCCTCGCGCTACGCGGGGCTGGTGCCCGACGCCCGCCTGCGCCGCCGCATCTTCGGCGCCATGGAAGCCGAGTGGCAGCGCACCGTGGATGCGCTGGCGCTGATCACCGGCGAGAAGCAGCGCCTGGCCGGCAACGCGGCGCTGGCCCGCTCGATCCGGCACCGCTTTCCCTACATCGACCCCCTGCACCACCTGCAGGTGGAGCTGGTGCGGCGCTGGCGGGAGGGGCAGGCCGACGAGCGCGAGCGGCGCGGCATCCACCTGGCCATCAACGGCATCGCCGCGGGCCTGCGCAACACGGGCTGAGCCGGGTGACCGGGGTCACGCAGCGTCAGCAAGCTTGACGGCCGTCAACGCGGTCGCCGCCGGGGCGATTATGTTGAGGGCAGCCATCCAAGGAG
>DASWUI010000391.1:0-4247 GCA_036401715.1 Ramlibacter sp.
AGCGCATCACCCTCACCGTCAACGGCGAGAACGTCGAGATCGACGCACCCGCGCGCAAGCTGCTGTCCGATGCGCTGCGCGAGGACTGCGGCCTCACCGGCACCCACGTCGGCTGCGAGCACGGCGTGTGCGGCGCCTGCACCGTGCTGGTGGACGGCCGGCCGCAGCGCGCCTGCCTGTGCTTCGCGGTGCAGATGGAAGGCCACGAGATCCGGACGGTGGAGGCGGTCGGCACGCCGCAGCAGCTGTCGGTGCTGCAGCAGGCGCTGCACGAGTGCCACGGCCTGCAGTGCGGCTTCTGCACGCCGGGCATCGTCATGACCTTCGAGCCCTTCCTGAAGGACCATCCCGATCCCACCGAGGCCCAGGTGCGCGAGGCGCTCTCGGGCAACCTGTGCCGCTGCACCGGCTACCAGAACATCGTCGACGCCATCCTGCTGGCGGCGCGCCGCCTGCGCGAAGGAGCAGGCGCTTGAGCGAGACCGGCTTCCGCTCCATCGGCCGCCACGAGCCGCGCCGCGAGGATGCGCGCCTGCTCACCGGCCGGGGCCGCTACATCGACGACATCGTGGTGCCGGGCGCACTGCACGCCTGCTTCGTGCGCTCGCCGCATGCGCACGCGCGCATCCTCTCGATCGACACGTCGGCCGCGCTGGAGCTGCCCGGCGTGGTCGCGGTCTTCACCGGCCGCGACATCGCGCCGCACACGACGCGCCACCGCATGGCCCCGACCATCGCCGGCCTGCAGCCGATGGAAGCGGACACGCTGCCGATCGACAAGGTGCGCTTCCAGGGCGACCCGGTGGCCTGCGTGATCGCCACCGACCGCTACCTCGCCGAGGACGCTGCCGAGCGCGTGGCGGTGGAATACGAGGTGCTGCCGGCCGTCGCGACCATGGCCCGGTCGCTCGCCCCCGGCGCGCCGCGCGTGGACGACGCCCTGCCGACCAACCTTCTGTCGCACCAGCACGCCTCGCACGGCGAAGTGGAATCCGCGATGCGCGGCGCGCACCGCACCGTCGAGAGCACGTTCTCGATGCACCGCCAGACGCACCTGCCCATCGAGACGCGCGGCTGCATCGCGAGCTGGGACGCCGGGCGCCAGCACCTGCTGTTCCAGGTGGGCACGCAGGTGCCGCATCCCTACCGCACGACGCTGGCCGGCCGCCTGCGCCTGTCCGAATCGCAGGTGACCGTCGTGTCGCCGGACGTGGGCGGCGGCTTCGGGCAGAAGATCGCGCTGTACCGCGAGGAGCTCGTGGTGGCGGTCGCCGCCATGCTGCTGGAGCGGCCGGTGCGCTGGCGCGAGGACCGCATGGAGAACCTGCTGGCGTCCTCCCAGGCGCGCGAGGACTACTGCCGCACGCGGGTCGCGGTGGACGCGCAGGGCCGCATCCTGGCGCTGGACCTCGAGATCCTGGAGGACTTCGGCGCCTACAGCTTCTACCCCGGCAACTACCTCGCGCGGGTGGTGGCGATGATCATCACCGGCCCCTACCGCATCGCCAACTACCGCTACGACGTGAAGGTGGTGCTGTCCAACAAGGTGGGCAACGGGCCGATGCGCGCGCCGATGGCCATCACCAGCTGGTTGATGGACGGCACGATCGACAACGTCGCGCGCGAGCTGGGGCTGGACCCGGTCGCCGTGCGGCGGCTGAACATGCTGGAGCCGCGCGACTATCCCTACACGATGGCGACCGGCGAGGTGCTGGCCGACATCACCCCGCGCGAAACCATGGAAGGCGTGCTGGCTGCCATCGGCTACGAGGCCTTCCGGCAGCGGCAGGCGCAGGCGCGCCGGCGCGGCCAGTACCTGGGACTCGGCCTCTGCACGGTGGTCGAATCCACGACCTACGGCTCGAAGTTCTACAAGGCGGCCGGCATTGCCGGCTCCGGCCACGAAGCCGCATGGGTGCGGATCGAGCCGTCCGGGGTCGTCAATGCCTCGGTGGGGCTGGGCGCGACCGGGCAGGGTTACGAGACCGCGCTGGCGCAGGCCGTCGCCGAGGGCCTGGGCGTGCCTTCCTCGTGCGTGAAGATCCACCTCGGCCACACCGACGTCGCACCCTACGGCATGGGCAGCCGCGGCGCGCGCGGCGGCACCGCCGGCGGCGGCACGCTGTACCTGTGCGCGCAGGATGCCCGCCGCACGGTGCTGGCGATCGCCGCCCACCGGCTGCAGCTGCCGCTCGATGCGGTGCGCATGCAGGACGGCCGCGTGCAGCGGCATGCGGACGGCGCGTGGCAGGACGCCGGCCTCGCCCTGGCCGACATCGCGCGGATCGCCTACCTCGATCCGCTGGCGCTGCCGCCCGGCGTCGCGCCGGGCCTGGAGTTCCACAAGACCTACGAGCCGCCGCCGATGACCTATTCCAATTCCAGCCACGCCTGCATCGTGCGGCTGGACGTGGCCACCGGCGCCGTGCAGATCGAGCGCTACGTGGCGGCGGAAGACTGCGGCACGGTGCTGAGCCCCGTGGTGGTGGAGGGACAGCAGCACGGCGCGATCGCCATGGGCCTGTCCGGAACGCTGATGGAGCACGTGGCCTACGACCCCGACACCGGCCAGAACCTTTCGGGCTCCCTGGCCGATTACCTGGTGGCGACGGCGCACGAGATCCCGCGCCTGGAGCTCATCCCCATGCACACGCCCAACCGCTCGACGCCCGCAGGCATCAAGGGCATGGCCGAAGGCGGCGTCATGGGATCCATAGGCGCGCTGATGAACGCGGTGAACGACGCGCTGGCGCCTTTCGGCGTGCGGGCGGACAGCCAGCCGCTCAGCCCCACCTACCTGCGCAGCCTGCTGCGCGGCAAGCAAGCGACGGAGAACGAGCAATGAGTCAAGCGTCGGGCCAGGCCCGCATCGGTTTCATCGGCCTGGGCATCATGGGCCAGAGCATGGCCGGCCACCTGCTGGCCGCCGGCCACCCCCTGCGCGTGTACAACCGCTCGGCGGAAAAGGCGCGGGCGCTCATCGACAAGGGGGCCGTCTGGTGCGACACGCCCGGCGCGGCGGCGGCGGGTTCCGAGGTGGTGATCACCATGGTCGGTGATCCGCGCGACGTCGAAGAGGTGTGGCTGGGCGCGGACGGCGTGCTGGCGCAGGCCCGGGGCGCGCTGCTGGTCGACATGACCACCTCCAGTCCGGAGCTGGCGCGGCGGCTGGCGCGCGAGGCCGCCGCCCGTGGCTGCCGCGCGCTGGACGCGCCGGTATCCGGCGGCGACCTCGGCGCGCGCGAGGCGCGGCTGTCGATCATGGCGGGCGGCGACGCCGACGCCTTCGCCCAGGCCCTGCCGATCCTGCAGTTGATGGGCAAGACCATCGTGCACACCGGCGGCCCCGGCACAGGCCAGCACACGAAGATGTGCAACCAGCTGGTGATCGCCTCCACCATCATGGGCGTGTGCGAGGGGCTCGCCTACGCGCGCACGGCCGGACTGGACCCGGAGCTGGTGCTGCAGTGCATCTCCGGCGGCGCCGCCGGCAGCTTCCAGCTGACCGTCATGGGCCCGAAGATCGTCAGGGGCGACTTCGCGCCGGGCTTCATGATCGAGCACTTCCTCAAGGACCTCTCGATCGCGCTGGGCGAAGCGGGGCGCATGGGCCTGCAGCTTCCCGGTGCCGAACAGGCGCGCAAGCTGTACGCGCAACTGGTGGAGCAGGGCCACGCGCGCGAGGGCACGCAGGCGCTGTCGCGGCTGTACGGAGCAGGGGCATGAGCATGGAAATCACCGGCGAATACCTCGTCCCCGCCCCGCAGCAGCGCGTGTGGGAGGCGCTCAACGACCCGGCCGTGCTCAAGGCCAGCATCGCGGGCTGCCAGGCGCTGGAGAAGGTGTCGGAGACCGAGTTCAACGCCATCGTCACCACGCGAGTCGGGCCGGTGTCGGCCACCTTCCGGGGCAACGTGCAGCTCTCCGAGCTGGACGCGCCCAACGGCTACACGCTCACCGGCCGCGGCCAGGGCGGTGCCGCCGGTTTCGCGAAGATGAGCTCGCGCGTGCTGCTGCAGCCGCAGGGCGAGCAGACCGTGCTGCGCTACAGCGCGCAGGCCGAGATCGGCGGCAAGCTGGCGAGCGTCGGCAGCCGGCTGGTGCAGGCGGTGGCGAAGAAGAACGCCGACGACTTCTTCGCGGCTTTCACCCGGCAGCTCGGGGGCGTGCCCGAAGCCGCGCCCGAGACCGTGCCGCAGCCGGCGGCCGCCGGCGTGCAGGCGCGGCCGGCGCCGGCGCTGCTGCCG
>DASWUI010000392.1:0-6898 GCA_036401715.1 Ramlibacter sp.
TCCGTCCCCGAGGTTCTGGAACACGTGCGGCACCTTGGTGAACATGGCGTGCGAGACCCAGTCGACGCCTTCGCCCCCCATCTGGATCAGGCCTTCGGTGTCGCGGTCCATCCAGCTGGCCATGAAGTGGCAGCCGATGCCGGCCTGCGCGTGGGAGCCCTCGGGCACCCGGGTGGAGGTGTTGTGCGGGCAGCCGGCGCAGAAGTAGGGCAGGCGCTTGACGCTGTCGCTGGCGTTGGACAGCAGCTCGGGCAGCGTGAAATCGCGCACCAGGTGGCGCCGGTCCAGGTCCGGGAAGTGCCCCACCAGCCAGTTCGCCAGCGTCTCGATCAGGCGCGAGGGCCGCAGCTCGCCCAGCGCCGACACCAGCGGCCGGTCCTGCGCGTCGCGCTTGCCGACGATCGCGGGCCGCTCGGGTGCGTTGTAGAACATGGAGCGTAGCTGCTCCTCGACGACCGGCCCCTTCTCCTCGATCACCAGCACTTCCTTGAGTCCGCGCACGAACTCGCGCATGCGAGTGGGCTCGATGGGATAGGTCAGGCCCAGCTTGTAGATGCGCACGCCATGCAGGGCCAGGGTCTCCAGCGAAATGTCCAGCCGCCGCAACACTTCCATCAGGTCGTAGTGCGCCTTGCCGGCCGTGACGATGCCCACGGTGGCGCGCTCGCTTTGCACCACGTGGCGGTCGATGCTGTTGACGCGCGCGAAGGCACGCACCGCATCGAGCTTGGCGTGCAGGCGCTGCTCGATGGTGAGGGAGGGCAGGTCGGGCCAGCGGTAATGCAGGCCACCGGGCGGCGGCGTGTAGCCCGTGAGGCCGCGCACGGTCTGCGCGTCCTGCCAGGTCGCCACGCGCGCATTCACCAGGTCCAGGTCCACGGTGGCCCCGCTTTCCACCACTTCCGACAGCGCGGTGAAGCCCACCCAGTTGCCGGAGAAGCGCGACAGCGCCCAGCCGTAGAGGCCGAACTCCAGGTACTCGGCGACGTTGCCGGGCGCGACGATGGGCGCGTGCCAGGACTGGAAGGCCTGGTCGCTCTGGTGCGGCATCGAGGACGACACGCAGCCGTGGTCGTCGCCCGCCACCATCAGCACGCCGCCGTTCGGCGAGGCGCCGTAGGCATTGCCGTGCTTGAGCGCGTCGCCCGCGCGGTCCACGCCGGGCCCCTTGCCGTACCAGAGTGCGAACACGCCGGCGCAGGTGCGCTCGGGATCGGCCTCGACCCGCTGCGTGCCGAGCACCGCGGTCGCGCCCAGTTCCTCGTTGATCGCGGGCAGGAAGCGCAGGCCGGCTTCCTCGAACTTCCTGCCCGCCTTCCACACGGCCTGGTCCACCATGCCCAGCGGCGAGCCGCGGTAGCCGCTGATGAAGCCGCGGGTGTCGAGCCCCGCGGCGGCATCGCGCTGCCGCTGCATCAGCATCAGGCGGATCAGGGCCTGCGTGCCCGTGAGGAACACGGCACCTCCCGGGGCCCATACGCTGTCGCTCAGCTTGTAGTCGGGACGGACGATCGGGCTGCTGGTCTCCATGGCTGTGCTTCGCTTTCTTCAGGAAAGCACAGCTTAGGCCGGCGGCAGGGAAATGTGCTTCTTATTTCCTCCTCGCCTGAGGATGCAGGAGAATGCCGTTTTCCTTTTTGCGCCCGATCAAGAATGAACCAACTCGACCGCCACGATGTGCTCCTGCTCACGGAGCTGCAGCGCGATTCCCGCCAGACCGTGCAGCAGCTCGCCGCCACCGTGGGACTCTCCAGCACCCCCTGCTGGAAGCGCGTCAAGGAGATGGAGGCGGCCGGCATCATCCGCGGCTACACGGCGCTGGTCGACCGCGAGAAGGTGGGGCTGTCGCTGTGCGTGCTGGCGGAGGTGAACCTCACGCGGCACAACGAGGACGACGTGCGCCGCTTCGAGAAGGCGGTGGCGGATGCGCCGCAGATCGTCAGCTGCTATGCGACCACCGGCCAGGCCGACTACGTGATCAAGGTGCTGGTGCCGGACATCAAGAGCTACGAGGCCTTCCTGCACGAGACCGCGTTCAAGCTGCCCGGCGTCACCCACGTGCGATCCAGCGTGGTGTTGAAGGAGGTCAAGGCGGAGACGCGGCTGCCGCTGGATGATCAGCCGGTACGCGCGGCGCCCAGGCGCCGGCGCAGCGGCTGAGCCAGCCGCGAACGGACCTTGACTTGCATCAAGGACAGGGAGCCTCTATTATCTACCGAACGGTCGGTAGAAACGACACTCACCTCCCGCAGGAGACAGCATGTACACCCAAGCCATGGACACCATGGGCAAGGACCCGGACGCGCGCAAGAGCGTGCGCCCGGCCGAGGACCTGGTGCAGGAAGAGCGCTTCGAGGCGCGCATCGCCGCCGGCGAGTTCATCGAGCCGAAGGACTGGATGCCGGACCACTACCGCAAGACGCTGGTGCGGCAGATCAGCCAGCACGCGCATTCCGAGATCGTCGGCATGCTGCCCGAAGGCAACTGGATCAGCCGCGCGCCGACCCTCAAGCGCAAGGCGATCCTGCTGGCCAAGGTGCAGGACGAGGGCGGCCACGGCCTGTACCTGTATTCCGCCGCCGAGACGCTGGGCACCTCGCGCGACCAGATGCTGGAGGCGCTGCACACGGGCAAGGCGAAGTACAGCTCCATCTTCAACTACCCGACGCTCACCTGGGCCGACGTGGGCGTGATCGGCTGGCTGGTGGACGGCGCGGCCATCATGAACCAGGTGCCGATCTGCCGCTGCTCCTACGGGCCCTACGCGCGCGCGATGATCCGCATCTGCCGCGAGGAGAGCTTCCACCAGCGCCAGGGCTTCGAGAGCCTCCTGGTGATGATGGACAAGGGCACCCGGGCGCAGCGCGCGATGGTGCAGGACGCGGTGAACCGCTGGTGGTGGCCCTCCGTGATGATGTTCGGCCCGCCCGACGACCAGTCGCCCAACACCGCGCAGTCCATGCGCTGGGGCATCAAGCGGGTCTCCAACGACGAACTGCGCCAGAAGTTCGTGGACGCCACCGTCGAACAGGCCAAGGTGCTGGGCGTGACGCTGCCCGACCCCGACCTGAAGTGGAACGAGCAGCGCCAGCACTGGGACTTCGGGCAGATCGACTGGGACGAGTTCTGGCGCGTCATCGGCGGCAACGGCCCGTGCAACCGCGAGCGCCTGGCCGCCCGCGTGCAGGCGTGGGAAGACGGCGAGTGGGTGCGCGAAGCGGCGCTGGCCCACGCGCGCAAGCAGGACCAGCAGGTCAAGGAAGCAGCATGAGCGACGTCAAGCAAGAGTGGCCCTTGTGGGAAGTGTTCGTCCGCAGCCGCAGCGGCCTGGACCACAAGCATTGCGGCAGCCTGCATGCCGCCGACGCGAAGATGGCCATCCAGATGGCGCGCGACGTGTACACGCGCCGGCAGGAAGGCGCCAGCCTGTGGGTGGTGCGCAGCGACCACATCGTGGCCAGCGACCCGGGGGAGAAGGGCATGTATTTCGACCCGATGGAGGACAAGGTGTACCGCCACCCGACCTTCTACCAGCTGCCCGAATCCGTGGACCACATGTGAGGTGCGGCTGATGCAAGGCTCCATCCAGGTCAGCGACGGGCCGGACGTGCAGTACCTGCTGCGCATCGGCGACACCGCGCTCATCCTCGCGCAGCGGATCTCCGAATGGACCGGCCATGCGCCGGTGCTGGAGGAGGACATAGCACTGGCGAACATGGCGCTCGACCTCATCGGCCAGTGCCGCGCCGTGCTGACGCATGCCGGCGCGCTGGAGGGCAACGGCCACGACGAGGACCAGCTCGCCTTCCTGCGCGACGAGCGCGACTACCGCAACGTCACGCTGGTGGAACTGCCGCGCGGCGACTTCGCCGTCACGGTGGTGCGCAACACGATGATGGCCACTTTCTTCAAGCTGCTGTGGGAAAAGCTCGCGGACTCGAAGGATGCGGAACTCGCGGCGATCGCCGGCAAGGCGGTCAAGGAAGCGCGCTACCACCAGCAGCACGCGGCCGACTGGCTGGTGCGGCTCGCGGGCGGCACCGGGGAATCGCGCCGCCGCGTGGACCGGGCCGTGGCGCAGCTGTGGCCCTACCACGCGGAGCTGTTCGCCTCCGATGCGGTGGACGAGCAGGCGCACGCCAGCGGGCTCGGTCCGCGCTGGGGCGACTTGCGCGAAGCGTGGCTGGCCGAGATGACACAGGTCTTCGACGAGGCAGGGCTCGCCCTGCCCGACGGCGTGCCCTTCCTGAGCACCGGCAAGACCGGCGTGCACAGCGAGCACATGGGCTACATCCTCGCCGAGATGCAGTACCTGCAGCGTGCCTATCCCGGGGGCGTGTGGTGACACGCACCGAGCGCGCATGGGAAGTGCTGGGCAATGTGCTGGACCCGGAGGTCCCGGCGCTGTCCGTGCGCGACCTGGGCATCGTGCGCGAGGTGATCGACCACGGCGCGGAACTGGAGGTGGTGCTCACGCCCACGTACTCCGGCTGCCCGGCGACCGAGGTCATCGAAGAGAGCGTGCTGTCCGCGATCGAAGCCGAAGGCCTGGGCCCTGCCCGCGCCACCCTGCGGCGCGCCCCGGCGTGGACCACGGACTGGATCAGCGACGAAGGCAAGCGCAAGCTCACCGCGTACGGCATCGCTCCACCCCATGTCACCCCCTCGGAGGCAGGGACCCAAGGCGTTCCCATCCGCATTTTCGGCCGCAAGGCGGACGCCGTCGCCTGTCCCCACTGCGGCAGCAGCCTCACCGAACGCACCTCCGCCTTCGGTTCCACCGCCTGCAAGTCCCTCTACCGCTGCCTCGCCTGCCGCGAGCCGTTCGAATACTTCAAGCCGATATGAGCGTCATCTTCCATCCGCTGCGCGTGCGCGCGGTGCAGCCGGACACGCCCGAAGCCGTGGTCGTTTCCTTCGAGGTGCCCGAGGACCTGCGCCCGGTGTTCGGCTTCACCCAGGGCCAGTACCTCACGTTGCGCAAGGAAATCGACGGCCAGGACCTGCGCCGCTCCTATTCCATCTGCGCGGGCGTGGACGACGGCGAGCTGCGCGTGGGCGTGCGCAAGGTGGCCGGCGGCGTGTTCTCCAACTGGATCAACGAGCACCTCAAGCCCGGCGACACCATCAACGTGATGGCGCCGCAGGGCCGCTTCTTCGTGCCGATCGAGCCGCAGGCGCAGCGCCACCACCTGGGCATTGCCGGCGGCAGCGGCATCACGCCCATCCTGTCGATCATGAAGACGGTGCTGGCGCGCGAACCCCGCAGCCGCTTCACCCTGATCTACGGCAACCGCAAGCTGCGCTCCACCCTGTTCAAGGAAGAACTGGACGACCTGAAGGACAAGTACATGTCCCGCCTGGTCGTCCACCACGTGTTCTCGGACGAACACACCGAAATGGACATCCACTCGGGCGTGATGAACCGGCAGAAGATCGCCGAGTTCCTGGGGGCGCTCATCCCGCCGCAGGCCGTGGACCACGCGTACATCTGCGGCCCCTTCCAGATGAACGACGAGGCCGAGGCGGCGCTGCTGGCCGCCGGCGTTTCCGAGGAGCGCATCCACATCGAGCGCTTCGGCATCGCCCAGCAGGCCAGCGGCCAGGTCGGCGCCGTGCTGCACCAGGCGCAGCCGGGCGACGCGGCCAAGGCCCGCATCACCATCATCCGCGACGGCCTGCAGCGCGAGATCGCCTTCTCGCGCGAGCAGCCCAGCATCCTCGACGCGGCGTCGGCGGCGGGGCTGGAAGTACCGTTCTCCTGCACCTCCGGCGTCTGCGGCACCTGCCGCGCCAAGCTGGTGGAAGGCAAGGTGCGCATGGAACGCAACTTCGCGCTGGACAAGAAGGAGGTCGCGGCCGGCTACGTGCTGACCTGCCAGGCGCACCCGGTGACCGAGCGCGTCGTCCTGTCCTTCGACGAAAGATGATGGCCCCCACGCTTGTCACTGCGTGTACTGCGCTGCCCCCCGGGGGGGCTTCAGCCGCCCTGGGGCGGCCCGGCGGCGGCTGAGCGATGGGACGCGGACGCCACGCCGGCTACGACGAACAGCGCGAGATGATCCTCGAGCGCGCGGCCGCGCTGTTCGCGCGTGGCGGCTACCCCGGCACTTCGATGAACCAGGTGGCGGAAGCCTGCGGCCTGTCGAAGGCCACGCTGTACCACTACTACCGAGACAAGTACGAGCTGCTGGTGAGCATCGCCGACGGCCACGTGTCGCGCCTGCAGGGCATCGTCGACGACGCGCTGGCCGAGGAGCAGGCGCCGCAGGGCCAGATGCGCGTGCTGATCCGCCGCCTCGTGGAGGAATACGCCAACGCGCAGAACGAGCACCGCGTGCTCACCGAGGACGTGAAGTTCCTGGAGCCGCAGGACCGCGAGCGCATCCTCGGCAAGGAGCGCGAAGTGGTGGCGGCGTTCGCGCGCGTGGTGACGGCGCTGCGACCCGACCTGAAGGAAGCGGCGATGAGCAAGCCGCTCACCATGCTCCTGTTCGGCATGGTGAACTGGATGTTCACCTGGATGAAGCCCAACGGCACGCTGGCCTACGAGGACATGGCACCGGTGGTGGCGGACCTGTTCCTCGGCGGTTTGCAGGCGGTCCGGGTACCCGAGCGGGAAACGGTCGTGCCCGGCTGACCCGTCCGGCTTGCCCGTGAACCCGCGGCGGCGCTCCGCAGACTTGGTTGACGCCCCGAAGCTTCCTGGTCCGACAGCGGGGAACCGGGGCGCGCGCGAGCATGAATCGTCAGCAGAGGAGTGCTCCATGGACAAGCTCACCCGCACCGCCATCGCGACGTCGCTGGGCATCGCCTTCGCGCTGCCCGGCCTCGCGCAGACCGGCAGCTCGCTGCCGGCGCCCGTCGCGGCCGACGCTTCGCAAGCCGCGGCCAGCGC
>DASWUI010000393.1:0-3113 GCA_036401715.1 Ramlibacter sp.
CGAGCACTACCACGTTGATTTCGCGGTGCGCTGCATGCGGAATCGCCAGAACGGGTGATGTGGCCCACGTTCGGCCGTGCGCTCACCACGGCCCGCAGCGGGAAACTCAGGTGCCGCTGCAGTTGAGCGCCTCGCCGGAAGCCACGGCATCCCATTCGGCCTGGGTGATCACCTGCGGCACGTAGGTCACGCCCAGCGCCAGCAGCTGCGTGTTGAAGGCGCGCAGGTGGTTGCCGGAGCCGCACAGCAGGTTGTCGTACACCTGCAGGATGTCGACGTTGTCCGTGATCGCCTTCTTCTCGTTGATGTCGCGGATGTCGGTTTCCTCGATCAGGGCGCCCACCTTCAGGCCCTCGATCGCGCTGGTGCGGCCGATGGCCATGAGCTGGTCGTACAGCGCCTGCAGCGCCGGGTCTTCGAACTCGCCCGGTGCCTTGCCGGCGGCCGGGTCGGGGACGCCGTACTTTTCCAGCAGGCCCAGGATGGCGGTCGTGTGCTCGGTCTCGCTCAGCGCGATCTGGGCGAACACGTTCAGGCCCCAGACGCCGAACAGCGCGTCGTACACGTCGTGCGCCAGCTTCTCCTCCTCGCGCATGTAGCGCAGGGCGGCGACCTCTTCTTCCGTGAGGTCGGCAACGGCCACCGTGCCGCTCACGCTGCTCGCCAGCGTGCCGTCCGCGACAAGCTCGCCCTCGGCGCTGCCGCCGCCTCCGCAGCCCGTGAGGGCCGCCACTGCCGAACCGCCGATCGCCGCGGCCACGTAGCGCAGGAATTCCTTGCGTCTCATCGACTCCCTTTCTGCAGATGCATATGGATGAGCCTAGCTTTGGGCCGGACGGCCCGAATGCAAATGACATTTGTCAGGCCTGGCCGCCCGGTTCGCAAGCAAATGTGACCCCACGACGTCGCCTGGGGAGGGATTCCCCCTCTCTTGCGCCCGGCCCTGCCCGGCGTATGCTCGCGCCGCCGCCCTGCACCGCACCTCACGGGAGCGTCCCATGCCCGACACCGTCGACATCGCCCGCGCCCTCTACGACGCCTTCGTCGAAAAGGACGACGCCGCCGCGGAACTGCTGGTGGCGGAGGACTTCCACTTCACCAGCCCCATGGACAACCGCCTGGACCGGCGGACCTACTTCGAGCGCTGCTGGCCGCTCGGCGAACGCATCTCCGGCTTCGAGTTCGTGCACCTGGTGCCGCACGGGGACCGCGTGTTCGTCACGTATGAGGGCCGCAGCGCCACCGGGCAGCGCTTTCGCAATACCGAGATCCTCACCATCCGGGGCAGCCAGGTGGTGGAGGCGGAGGTCTACTTCGGCTGGACGCTGCCGCACAAGGCGCCGGTGGGCGGGTTCGTCGAAGGCGACTGAGGGCGGGCGGGCTCGTCGCGGTTCGGCTTCGCGCTGACCACGACGTACGGGGGCTGCGAGGCGGTGGGGTGACAAGGGACGGGGAGCGGGTCTAACATGGGGGCGTCCAGGCCGCGCCGTCTGCGGCCCAAGGAGTCCGTCATGAAGCGAGTGAAGCACTGGCAGGACCCGGTCAACGCCCTCCTGGGCGCCTGGCTGATCCTGTCGCCCTGGGTCCTCGGCTTTCAGAACGTGGTGGTCGCCACCGTCACCACGGCGGCCATCGGCGTCCTGCTCATCGCCACCAGCGCCGGCGCCATGCAGTTCGCCCAGGCCTGGGAGGAATGGCTGGACGTGATCCTCGGCCTGGCGCTGATGCTGGCGCCCGTGCTGCTGGGTTTCGATGCGGCGCGACCGGCGCTGGTGAACGCGCTGGTGACCGGCGGTGCCGTCACCGCGCTGGCACTCTGGGTGCTGGCCAGCGACGACGAGTTCGCCGCGACCTGGCAGCGGCTGGTCCGCTGAGCGGCCGGAACCGGCCGAGCCTGCCGGGAATCCAACCTCCGCCGCAATTGCGCGGCAGAAGGAGGTTCGGTATGAGGCAAATGAAGCACTGGCAGGACCCGGTGAACGCTTTGCTGGGTGCCTGGCTCGTTCTGTCCCCCTGGGCGGTCGGTTTCGCCGACCACCAGGCCGCGATGATCAACTTCGTGGCGGTCGGCGCGCTGCTGATGGCGGCGGCCATCGGCGCCATCGTCGTGCCCAAGGCCTGGGAAGAATGGACCGAAGTGGTCCTGGGCGCCTGGCTGGTGGTGTCGCCCTGGGCGCTGGGCTTCGACGGCATCGCGCTGGCGATGCAGGACGCCGTGTTCACCGGCACCCTGGTCGTCGTACTTTCGCTGTGGGTGCTGGCCACCGACAAGGAATACGCCGGCTGGTGGTCCAGCCTGACGGACTCGACGCGCCTGCCGTGACGCGCTAGACGACCACCGGCTCCGGCTCCAGCCGGATGCCGAAGCGCTCGTACACGCTGGTCTGGATCGCCCGGGCCAGCGTCACCACCTCGCCCCCCGTGGCGCCGCCACGGTTGACCAGCACGAGCGCCTGCTTTTCGTAGACGCCCGCCTGGCCCACCGACTTGCCCTTCCAGCCGCAGGCGTCGATCAGCCAGCCGGCGGCGAGCTTCACCGTGCCGTCGGGCATGGGGTAGTGCACGATGTTCGGGTCGCGGGCAATGATGTCCTGGCACTGTTCCGGCGTGACCGTCGGGTTCTTGAAGAAGCTGCCGGCATTGCCGATCACGCGCGGGTCCGGCAGCTTGGCGGTGCGGATCGCGCAGACCCAGTCGTAGACCTGGCGCGCGCTGGGCTCGGCGATGCCCGTCTCCGTCACCTTGCGCTGCAGGTCCAGGTAGCCCAGCACCGGCTTCCAGGGCTTGGGCAGGCGCACGCGCACCCGCAGGATCAGCGCGCGGCCGGCCAGGCCGAAGTCGCTGTCGCGCGCGGGCGAGTGCTTGAACACCGAGTCGCGGTAGCCGAAGGCGCACTGGGTGGCATCGAGCGTGAACTCGCGCCCGGTCATCAGGTCGATCGCGTCCAGCGACTCGAAGCGGTCCTGCAGTTCCACGCCGTAGGCGCCTATGTTCTGCACCGGCGAGGCGCCCACCGTGCCGGGGATCAGCGCCAGGTTTTCCAGGCCGCCGAAGCCCTGGTCCAGGGTCCAGTCGACGAAGTCGTGCCAGTTCTCGCCGGCCCCCGCCTCCAG
>DASWUI010000394.1:0-11202 GCA_036401715.1 Ramlibacter sp.
CGCGCGCGCGGCTCGATGTCGATGGCGAAGAGCCAGCCGCAGGGCGGGGAGCCGAATTCCCAGTCGCGGACCTCGCCGATGAGGAAGCCCACCACCTCCTTGCCGGCGACGGCCACCAGGAACCAGCGCTGCTCGCCGCGCGGCGCCTGGCCGTAGCGGCGGTAGACGCGCTCCCAGTAGTTGCGCTTCTCGACGCCGGTGACGGTGGCGTCCAGCGCGATGACCTGCTCCAGGTCGCCGCGCCGGACCGGACGGATGGTGACGGCGCCGGAACTGGCGGGGATGGCCGGCGGCGGCCTACGGGTTAAACGGGAGGCAGTGCGGTTCAAAAGTTTACGCCAGATCAAGGAATTCCGGCATCAGGCTACCAGAATGAATTCAGCTGCGACCGATTCTACGAGTCCGGCACCTACAGGAGACAAGTCATGGTTCGCATTCGCTTCGAGGGCGCATTGCGCCTGCTCTCCGCCGCCGGCATCGCGCTTGCCGCGGCTCTCCCGGGCGGCAGCGCCCTGGCCCAGGAACCGATCCGCATCGGCGCGTTCCTGTCGGTGACCGGCCCCGCCGCCTTCCTCGGCGACCCGGAACTCAAGACGCTCGAGATGTACGTGGAGAAGATCAACGCCGACGGCGGCCTGCTCGGCCGCAAGGTGCAGCTGGTCTCGTACGACGACAGCGGCGATGCCGAGAAGGCCCGCACCTTCGCCAAGCGCCTGATCGAGCAGGACAAGGTGGACGTGCTGGTGGGCGGCTCCACCACCGGCACCACCATGGCGGCCGTGCCGCTGGCCGAACAGGCGGGCACGCCCTTCATCTCGCTGGCCGGCGCGGTGCCGATCGTCGAGCCGACCAAGAAGTGGGTGTTCAAGACGCCGCACACCGACCGCATGGCGTGCGAGAAGATCTTTGTCGACCTGCAGTCGCGCAGGATGACCAAGGTGGCGCTGATCTCCGGCAGCGGCGGCTTCGACAAGTCCATGCGCGCCGAATGCCTGAAGGTCGGCGCCAAGTACGGCGTCGAGTTCGTCGCCGACGAGACCTATGGCGCCAGCGACACCGACATGACGGCGCAGCTGGCCAAGATCAAGGCGAGCAATGCGCAGGCCGTGCTGAACGCCGGCTTCGGCCAGGGTCCCGCCATCGTCACCCGCAATTACCGCCAGGTCGGCCTCACGCTGCCGCTGTACCAGTCGCACGGGGTCGCCTCGCGCGAATTCATCAAGCTCGCCGGCCCCGCGGCCGAAGGCGTGCGGCTGCCGGCCGCTGCCCTGCTGGTGTCGGACCTGCTGCCCGCCGGCGATCCGCAGAAGCCGGTCGTCACCGCCTACCGCAAGGCCTACGAGGACAGGTTCAAGACCGACGTCTCCACCTTCGGCGGCCACGCCTACGACGGGCTGATGCTCGCGGTGAACGCGATCAGGACAGCCGGCTCGGTGGACAAGGCGAAGCTGCGCGACGCGATCGAAGGCACGCGCGGCTACGTGGGCACCGGCGGCGTGGTGAACATGTCGGCGAGCGACCACATGGGCCTGGACCTCAGCGCGTTCCGCATGCTCGAGGTCCGCAACGGCAACTGGTCACTGGTCAAGTAGGCTGCAACGGCCATGGGCTCGGCCTGGCTCCAGTTCCTCGCCAGCGGGCTGACCGCCGGCGCGATCTACGCCCTGGTGGCGCTGGGCTTCACCATCGTCTACAACGCCAGCGGCGCGATCAACTTCGCCCAGGGCGAGTTCGTCATGATCGGCGGCATGAGCGCGGTGACCCTGCTGGCGCTCGGCCTGCCGTTGCCGGTGGCGATCCTGCTGGCGGTGGTGGCGGCGGTGCTCGTGGCGCTGCTGATCGAGCGCATCGCGATTTCGCCGGCGCGCCATTCCGGAACCGTGACGCTGATCATCATCACCATCGGCGTCTCGCTGTTCCTGCGCGGGCTGGCGCAGCTGGTGTGGGGCAAGGGCGTGTTCCGGCTGCCCGGCTTCTCGGGCGAGGAGCCGATCGCCATCGGCGGCGCCACCGTGCTGCCGCAAAGCCTGTGGGTGCTGGGCGGCGCGGCGCTGGCGGTCGTGGGGCTCGGTGCCTTCTACCGCCGCACCTTGCTGGGCAAGGCGATGCTGGCCACTTCGTACAACCCCCTGGCCGCGCAGCTGGCGGGCATCAACACGCGCGCGGTGCTGTTCGCCAGCTTCGGCCTGGCCGCCGGGCTGGGCGCCATCGGCGGCGTGCTGATCGCGCCGATCGCCTTCACCTCCTACGACGCCGGCATCATGCTGGGACTCAAGGGCTTCGCCGCCGCCATGCTGGGCGGCCTCGGCAGCTTCGCCGGCGCCGTGCTCGGCGGCCTGGTGCTCGGGATCGTCGAGGGCCTCGGCGCCGGGCTCGTGTCCTCGGCCTACAAGGACGCCATCGCCTTCGTCGTGATCCTCGCCGTCCTGTTCTTCCTGCCTGGAGGCCTCCTTGGTGCCCGCCGCAGTGACCGCGTCTGAGGCGGCGCCCCCGCGCAGCCGCGCCGCCTGGCCGCAGGCGCGCGGCACGGTGCTGCTCGCGCTGCTGTGGGTGCTGGCCCCCTTCGCGCTGCCCAACAACTACGCCTACGAGATCGCGATCCAGGTGGCGCTGAACGCGGTGGTGTGCGTCGGGCTCAACCTCCTGATCGGCTACGCCGGGCAGATCAGCCTGGGCCATGCCGGCTTCTTCGCCCTGGGCGGCTACGCCAGCGCGATCCTCGCCTCGCGCTACGGCGTGCCCGTGTGGCTCTCGCTGCCCGCCGCCTGTGCCGGCGTGGGCGCGCTGGCCTACGTGGTCGGCCGGCCCACGTTGCGGCTGAAGGGACACACGCTGGCGATGGCGACGCTGGGGCTGGGCGTGATCATCTCGATCGCGCTGACCACCGAGGACAAGCTCACCGGCGGGCCCGACGGCATGTCGGTGCCGCCGCTGGTGCTGTTCGGCGCCGCCGTGCAGGGCGAACGGCTCTGGTACTGGATCGCGGGCGTGCTGCTGGTCGCGACCGTGTGGCTGGCGCTCAACCTGATCGAATCGCCCAACGGCCGAGCGTTGCGCGCGCTGCACGGCTCGGAAGTCGCGGCGCAGACACTGGGCATCGACGCGGCGCGCTTCAAGCTTCAGGTCTTCACGCTGTCGGCCGTGCTCGCCGCGCTGGCCGGCGCGCTGACCGCGCACTACGCGGGCTTCATCACGCCGGTGAAGGCTTCCTTCCTGCACTCCGTGGAGCTGGTGATCATGGTGGTGTTCGGCGGCATGGCCTCGGTGTTCGGCGCGGTCGTCGGCGCCGCCGTCCTGACCGTGCTGCCGCAGCTGCTGACGGTGCTGAAGGACTACGAGATGATGGTCTTCGGCGCCGTGCTGGTGGTCACGATGGTGCTGTTCCCGCAGGGGCTGGTGCCCAGCATCGCCCGCTGGTGGCGCGGGAGGATGTCGTGACCCTCATGGCCGTCAGCGGCCTGGCCAAGTCCTTCGGCGGCGTGCATGCGATCGCCGGCGTGGACCTCGCCTTCCAGCCGGGCGCCATCCACTCGGTGATCGGCCCCAACGGCGCCGGCAAGACCAGCCTGATCAACATGCTCAGCGGCGTGTACCGGCCCGACCGCGGCAGCATCCTCCTGGGCGGTCAGGAACTCGCGGGCCAGGCCACCCATCGCTTCGCGGCCGCCGGGATCGCCCGCACCTTCCAGAACCTCCAGGTGTTCTTCAACATGACGGCGCTGGAGAACGTGATGACCGGGCGGCACCTGCGCGAGCCTTGCTCGCTGGCCGCGGCCCTGCTGCGCACGCGCGCGCTGGCCCGCGCGGAAGCGGAGTGCCGGGCCGCCTCGCGCGAGCTGCTGCGGCTGGTCGGCCTGGCGGGATGGGACGACGCATCGGCGGCGGCCATGCCTTACGGCGCGCTCAAGCGCCTGGAAATCGCGCGGGCGCTGGCGACCGCGCCGCGCCTGCTGCTGCTGGACGAGCCGGCCGCGGGACTCAACGCCACCGAGGCGCGCGAGATCGACGTGCTGATCCAGCGGCTGGCGGAGGGCGGCACCACCATCGTGCTGGTCGAACACAACATGGCGCTGGTGATGGAAGTGTCGGACCACGTGTTCGTGCTGGACCACGGGCGCAAGCTGGCCGAAGGCACGCCCGCGCAGGTGGCGCGCGACCCGCGGGTGATCGAGGCCTACCTGGGCAGCGACACGGCTTCTGGCGCCGACGAACCGGCGGAGGCGCTCGATGCTTGAGATCTCCGGCCTGTCCAGCCACTACGGGCGCATCCCCGCGCTCTCGGGCGTGAGCCTGCACGTGAACGCGGGGGAACTGGTGGCCATCGTCGGCGCCAACGGCGCGGGCAAGACCACGCTGCTGCGCACGATCTCGGGCGTGCAGTCCGTCAGCGGTGGGACGATCCGCTTCGACGGCGTCGATCTCGCGCGGCAGCCGGCGCGGGCGCGGGTGCGGATGGGCATCGTGCAGGTGCCCGAAGGGCGCCAGGTCTTCGGCCCGCTGAGCGTGGAGGACAACCTGCGCCTGGGTGCCTTCGCGCGCGGGAGCGCCAGCCATCTCGACCCGGTGCTGGACCTGTTCCCGATCCTGCGCGAGAAGAGACGCGAACCCGCCGGCAACCTCTCCGGCGGCCAGCAGCAGATGCTGGCGATCGGCCGCGCGCTGATGGGGCGCCCGCGCCTGCTGCTGCTCGACGAGCCCAGCATGGGACTGGCGCCGCGGCTCGTGTCCGAAATCTTCGTGCGCATCAGCGCGCTCAGCAAGGTCGGCACCACGATCCTGCTGGTGGACCAGAACGCGCGCGCCGCGCTCGGCATCGCCGACCGCGGCTACGTGATGGAAACCGGGCGCATCGTGTTCGGGGGCGGCGCGCAGGAGCTGCTGCGCAATCCCCAGGTGCAGCGCGCCTATCTCGGAGCCTCGGCGGAAGGAACCCCGGCATGAAACCCACCCTGCAACCCGGCCTGCGCCACACGGCACGGCTCGAAGTCACGCGCGACCGAACCATCGGCTTCATGGGCGAGAAGGCGCGCGTCTACGCCACGCCCATGCTGGTGCGCGACGTCGAGGTCGCCTGCCGCGAGCTGCTGCTGCAGCACCTGGATCCCGGCGAGGACTCGGTGGGCACCCGCATCGAGCTGGACCACCTCGCCGCCACGCTGCAGGGCATGGCGGTGGAACTGGAGGTGGAAGTGGTGGCGACGAAGGGCCGCTCGGTCACCTTCTCGGTGCAGGGCAAGGACAGCGTCGAGCCCATCTGCCGCGCCACGCACCAGCGTTTCATCGTCGACGTCGCCACCACCGAGCAGCGGCTGGCCGCCAAGGCAGCGAAGGCGGGCATGGCATGACGGCCGCCGCCGCCACCCGGCGCGTGCCCACGCTCTGCTACCAGTGCGTGGCCGGCCCGGACCTGCTCACCGTCAAGGTGGAAGGCGGGGTGGCGACCGAAGTGGAGCCCAACTTCTGCGCGGCCGCCATCCACCCGGGCGGCGGCAAGGTCTGCGTCAAGGCTTTCGGGCTGATCCAGAAGACCTACAACCCGAACCGCGTCCTCACGCCGATGAAGCGGACCAACCCCGGCAAGGGGCGCGACGAGGACCCGGGCTTCGTGCCCATCTCCTGGGACGAGGCGATGACGCTCATCACCGAGCGGCTCGACCGCGTGCGCGCCGAAGGCCTCACGGACGAATCCGGCTACCCGCGCGTGGCCGCCAGCTTCGGCGGCGGCGGCACGCCGCAGTCGTACATGGGCACTTTCCCCGCCTTCCTCGCGGCCTGGGGTCCGGTGGACATGGGCTTCGGCTCCGGCCAGGGCGTCAAGTGCTATCACTCCGAGCACCTGTACGGCGAGTTCTGGCATCGCGCCTTCATCGTCGCGGCCGACACGCCGCTGTGCAACTACCTGATCTCCTGCGGCTCCAACATCGAAGCCTCGGGCGGCGTGGTCGGCATCTGGCGCCACTCGCGGGCACGGGCGCGCGGCATGAAGCGGGTTCAGGTGGAGCCGCACCTGTCGGTGACGGGCGCCTGTTCGGCCCAATGGGTGCCGCTGAAGCCCAAGACCGACGCGGCCTTCCTGTTCGCGCTGATCCACGTGATGCTGCACGAAGCCCAGCGCAGCGCATTGGACCTCGAATTCCTCGCGCGCCGCACCGGCTCGCCCTACCTCGTCGGGCCCAACGGCTTTTTCCTGCGCGACCGCGCCACGCGCAAGCCGCTGGTGTGGGACAGCGCCGCCGGCCAGGCCTGCTGCCACGACACGCCCGGCATCACGGAAGCGCTGGAAGGCAGCTACGAGGTCGACGCGATCGAGATCGGCGCCGACGAGGAGGTGCTCGCCGAAGGCCGGCTGCGCGGCGAGACCGCCTTCACCCGCATGGTGGCGCACATGCGCGAGTACACGCCGGAATGGGCCGCGCAGGTGTGCGAAGTGGGCGCCGCGACCATCCGCCAGGTGGCGCACGAGTACCTGGAACACGCCTGCGTCGGCCAGACCATCGAGATCGACGGGCAGCAGCTGCCCTACCGGCCGGTGGCCGTGAGCCTGGGCAAGACGGTGAACAACGGCTGGGGCGGCTTCGAGTGCTGCTGGGCGCGCACCGTGCTCGCCACGCTGGTCGGCGCGCTGGAAGTTCCGGGCGGCACCGTCGGTACCACGGTGCGCATCGTGCGCCCGATGGCGCAGCGGCTGGAGAGCGCGAGGCCGGGACCGGACGGCTTCATGAACTACCCGCTGAACCCGACCGACAAGGCGCGCTGGTCGGCCAGGCCGAACATCCGCAATGCCTACCGCACGATGGTGCCGCTGGCGGGCGACGGCCCCTGGAGCCAGGCGCTCGGGCCCACGCACTTCTCGTGGATGTTCCTCGACCAGACGCCCAAGGGCCTGCCGCGCGTGACGCTGCCGGACGTCTGGTTCGTCTACCGCACCAATCCCGCGATCTCCTTCTGGGACACCGCGGCCCTGGCCGAGAAGATCGCGCGCTTCCCCTTCGTGGTGGCCTTCGCCTACACGCGCGACGAGACCAACCATTTCGCCGACGTGCTGCTGCCCGATGCCACCGACCTGGAGAGCCTGCAGCTGATCCGCATCGGCGGCACCAAGTACGTGGAGCAGTTCTGGGACCACGAAGGCTATGCCTTGCGGCAGCCGGCGGTGGCGGCGCAGGGCGAGACGCGCGACTTCACCGAGATCGCGGGCGAGCTGGCCCGGCGCACCGGCCTGACCGCCGGCTACGTCGCCGCCATCAACAAGGGCGCGGCGGGCGTGCCGCTGAAGTCCGCGGCCGGCGACTTCTCGCTCGACCCGGCGCGCGATCCCGACCGCGACGCGATCTGGGACGCGGTCTGCCGCGCCGCCAGCGCGGAGCTCACGGACGGCGCCGAGGTGCACGGGCTGGACTGGTGGAAGGAACACGGCCTGGCCACCCGGCCCTTCCCGCGCAGCGACTGGTACCTGTACCCGACGATGGTCGAGCGCGGCCTGCGTTTCGAGCTGCCTTACCAGGAACGGCTGGCGCGCGTGGGCGTGGAACTGGGCCGGCGCCTGCACGAGAACGGCATGGACTGGTGGGACCGCCAACTGCACGAGTACCAGGCGCTGCCGGCATGCAAGGACTTCAGCAAGCCCTGGTCGGACGCCGTGCGCGCGGCCGGCGCGGCGCCCGAGGACTACCCGCTGTGGCTGCTCACGGCGCGCAGCATGCAGTACGCCTGGGGCGGCAACGTGGGCGTGCAGATGATCCACGAGGTCGCCGGCAACGTCGCCGGCCACCGCGGGCTGATCATCAACGCGGCGACCGCCCGCGCGCTGGGGATCGAGGACGGCGACCCGATCGAGATCGCCACGCCGAAGCGCTCGGTGAGCGGCCGGGCCGTGCTGCGGCAGGGCGTGCGCCCCGACACGGTGCTGGCCATCGGCCAGTTCGGCCACTGGGTCACGCCGCTGGCCAAGGACTTCGGCGTGCCCAGCCTCAATGCCCTGGCCGGCATGTCGCTGGACCTCACCGATGCCACCGGCTCCGGCGCCGACCTGGTGCGCGTGCGCGTGCGCAAGGCGAAGGAGGTTGCATGAGCCGCCGGGCCGCCCCAAGGCGAATCCCGCAGCGCGTGGCGCGGAGGGTCGTCGAATGACGCGCTGGGCCATGGTCGCCGACCTGCGCCGCTGCGTGGGGTGCCAGACCTGCACCGCAGCGTGCAAGCATGCCAACGGCACGCCGCCGGGCGTGCAATGGCGCCGCGTGCTCGACATCGAGGTGGGCGAGTTCCCCGAGGTGGAGCGCGCCTTCGTCCCGATCGGCTGCCAGCATTGCGACGAGCCGGCCTGCCTGCCGGTGTGCCCGACCACCGCGACGCGCAAGCGCGCGGACGGCATCGTCACCATCGATTACGACCTGTGCATCGGCTGCGCCTACTGCACCGTCGCCTGCCCCTACCAGGCACGCTTCAAGACGCCGGCGGGCGTGTTCGCCTACGGCAGCACGCCGACCGCGAACGAGGAGCGGCGCGACGAGGCTTCGCAGCGCTCGGTCGCCACCAAGTGCACCTTCTGCGTGGAACGGATCGACGACGGGCTGGACAAGGGTCTGAAGCCCGGCGTCGACCCCGAAGCCACCCCGGCGTGCGTGAACGCCTGCATTGCCGAGGCGCTGGCCTTCGGCGACATCGAGGACCCGGACAGCAACGTGGCGCAGCTGCTGGCGCGCAACGAGCACTTCCGCCTCAACGAGGAGCTGGGCACGGGTCCCGGCTTCTACTACCTGTGGGACCGCAAGAGACCATGAACACGCGGCACTTTCAGCGGCTGCAGCCGCACTGGGACTGGCGGGCCGCGGCCAACTTCGTGTGCGGCGGCGCCGGCGCGGGGCTGGTGTTCGTCGCGGGGGCGTGCGTGCCCGGCCGGCCGGAGGCACCGTGGCTGCTCGCGCTCGGCCTCGGCCTCGTTGCGCTGGGCCTGTTCGCCGTCTGGCTGGAGCTGGGCCGGCCGCTGCGCGCGGCCAACGTGCTGCTGCACCTGAAGCGCTCCTGGATGTCGCGCGAGGCGCTGGTGGCCGTGCTGCTGTTCGGGCTCGGCACCGCCACGCTGCTGCAGCTGCCCTGGGCCGCGCTCCCGGCCGCGCTCGCGGCGCTGGCCTTCCTCTATTGCCAGGGCCGCATCCTGCGCGGCGCCAAAGCGATTCCCGCCTGGCGCGAGCCGCTGACGCTGCCGCTGCTCGCGGCAACCGGCCTGGCCGAAGGGGTGGGACTGTTCTGGCTGCTCGGCGCGTGGAGCGGGCCCCCGGCGTGGCTGGCCGTCCCGCTGGCGGGCCTGCCCCTGCTGCGCTGGATCCTGTGGCGCGGCTGGCGCCGGCGCCTGCAGGCCAGCCCCGCGGCGCAGCCCGCGCTGCGCGCGCTGGAGAACGAAGGCCAGTGGCTGCAGTCCTTCGGCACCGCGGTGCCCGTCATGCTGGCGCTCGCCGGCGGCAGCGGCCTCGCGCCGGCCGCCATGGGCGCGGCGCTGCTCGCCACCGCAGGCGCGCTGGTGGCCCTCACCGGCGGCGCGTTCAAGTTCGGCCTGATCACGCGTGCCGGGTACCACCACGGCATCGTCCTGCCGCGCATGCCCGTGCGCGGCGTACCCCGCACCGCAGCCTGAGGAGGCGACCATGGATGGGACGACCCGCTCCGAAACCGCGCGCACGCAGGGCTTCCTGCATCCGCAGGTGGAAACCATGCCGCGCGAGAGGATCGCGGCGCTGCAGCTACGGCGCCTGCGCGACATGCTGGAGAACGTGTATGCCAACGTGCCGCCGGTGCGCCAGCGCATGGAAGACGCGGGCATGCGGCCCGCGGACGTGCGCACGCTCGACGACGTGGCCTCACTTCCCTTCACGCGCAAGACCGACCTGCGCGACCACTATCCCTACGGACTGTTCGCGCGGCCGGTGGAACAGCTGGCGCGGCTGCACGCCAGCTCCGGCACCACCGGCAAGTCCACCGTCGTCGGCTACACGCACCAGGACCTGGAGAACTGGTCCGACCTGATGGCGCGCTCCATGTACGGCGCCGGCGTGCGTCCGGGCGACGTCGTGCACAACGCCTATGGCTATGGCCTGTTCACCGGCGGGCTGGGCGCGCACTACGGGGCCGAGCGCCTGGGCGCCGTGGTGGTGCCGGTGTCCGGCGGCGGCACCGAGCGGCAGGTCGGGCTGATCCAGGACTTCGGCGCATCCGTGCTGTGCGCCACGCCCTCGTATGCGCTGGCGATCGCGGAAGCGGCGGAGCAGCAGGGCGTGGACCTGCGCAAGGGCAAGCTGCGCGTCGGCCTGTTCGGCGCGGAACCGTGGAGCGCGGCGATGCGCGCGGAGATCCAGGAGCGCCTGGGCGTCAAGGCGGTCGACGTGTACGGCCTCTCGGAGATCATGGGCCCCGGCGTCGCCTGCGAATGCAGCCTGCAGCAGGGCCTGCACGGCTGGGAGGACCACTTCCTGTTCGAGATCATCGACCCGGACAGCGGCCAGCCGGTGCCCGAAGGCGAAGCCGGCGAGCTGGTGATCACCACGCTGACCAAGCAGGCGCTGCCCATGCTGCGCTACCGCACGCGCGACGTCACCCGCTTCACCACCGAACCCTGCGAGTGCGGCCGCACCCACGGCCGCATCCTGCGCATCACGGGGCGCAACGACGACATGCTGATCATCCGCGGCGTCAACGTCTATCCCTCGCAGCTGGAAGCGGTGATGGTGGGCCGGCCGCAGCTGGCGCCCCACTACCAGCTGGTGGTGCAGCGCCGCGGCGTGCTGGACGAAGTGGACATCGAGGTGGAGGCGCAGCCGGGCGTGCCCGAGGACCGCTTCGCCTGGCTGGCGCGCGACCTGGCACACCAGATCAAGGTCCACGTGGGCATCAGTACCGAAGTGAAGGTGCTGGTGCCCGGCAGCATCGCCCGCTCGCAGGGCAAGGCGGTGCGGGTGCGCGACCTGCGCCCGAAGGAGCGTTGAGATGAAGGCACGCCTGCTCCGCCTGAAAGTGAACGGCCGGCAGCGCGCGGTCGCCGCGCCCGACAACGCCCTGCTGATCGACGTGCTGCGCGACACGCTCGCCCTGACCGGCACCAAGCAGGGCTGCGACGGCGGCGAATGCGGCGCCTGCACGGTGATCGTCGACGGCCAGCCGCGGCTGGCCTGCATCACGCTGGCGGCGACGGTGGAGGGCGCGGCCATCGAA
>DASWUI010000395.1:0-4087 GCA_036401715.1 Ramlibacter sp.
CCCGATTCGCTGCCGGGCTACTACGGCATCGCCGACGGTGCGTTCAAGCACTTCGCGGCGGTCTGGGGCGTCGACGTCGAGTGGATCAAGAAGCGCTACGCCGCCGGGATGATGAACAAGCCCGGCATCACGGTCTCGCGCTGGTACGACGCGGTTCTCGAGAAGAACGAGAACATCGACCAGCCGAGCAACCTGCGCGGGATGTTCTACTGGGGCCATGCCCCGAACTCGCAGTCGCGGGGCCTGGACCTCAAGCGCGGCATGGACAAGCTCGACCTGCTGGTCGTGGTGGATCCGTTCCCGTCGGCGACCGCGGCGATGGCCGCGATGCCGGGCAAGGCCGAGGACACCAACCCGAACCGCGCCGTCTACCTGCTGCCGGCGTGCACGCAGTTCGAGACCAGCGGCTCGGTGACGGCGTCCAACCGCTCGATCCAGTGGCGCGAGAAGGTCATGGAGCCGCTGTACGAATCGCGCAGCGACCACATGATCATGTATCAGCTGGCCGAGAAGCTCGGCTTCGGCAACGAGCTGGTCAAGAACTTCAAGATGCAGAAGGTCAAGGGCATGGACGAGCCCGTGCCGGAAGACATCCTGCGTGAGATCAACCGCTCGGTCTGGACCATCGGCTACACGGGCCAGAGCCCGGAGCGCCTGAAGGCGCACATGCGCAACATGGGCGCCTTCGACGTCAAGACGCTGAAGGTCAAGGCCGGCGTCAAGGACAAGGAAACCGGTTACGACCTCACGGGCGACTACTTCGGCCTGCCGTGGCCCTGCTTCGGCACCCCCGAGATGAAGCACCCCGGCTCGCCGAACCTGTACGACACCAGCAAGCACGTCATGGACGGCGGCGGCAACTTCCGCGCGCACTTCGGCGTCGAAAAGGACGGCGTCAACCTGCTGGCCGAGGACGGCTCGCACTCGCTGGGTTCCGAGATCACCACCGGCTACCCCGAGGTGGACCACGTGTTCATCAAGAAGCTGGGCTGGTGGGGCGAGCTCACGCCCACCGAGCAGGCCGCGGCCGAAGGCAAGAACTGGAAGACCGACCCCTCGGGCGGCCTGATCCGCGTCGCCATGAAGAACCACGGCATCCACCCCTTCGGCAACGCCAAGGCGCGCGCGGTGGTGTGGAACTTCCCGGACCCGGTGCCGCAGCACCGCGAGCCGATCTACAGCACCAAGCCGGACCTGGTGGCCAAGTACCCGTCGCACGACGACAAGAAGGCCTTCTGGCGCCTGCCCACGCTGTACAAGACGCTGCAGCAGAAGAACATCCAGGACAAGGTGCACGAGAAGTACCCGCTGATCCTGAGCTCGGGCCGCCTGACGGAATACGAGGGCGGCGGCGAGGAGACGCGTTCCAACCCCTGGCTGGCCGAACTGCAGCAGGAGGCCTTCGTCGAGATCAACCCGCAGGCAGCCGCGCAGCGGGGCATCAAGAACGGCGACCGCGTCTGGCTGTCGACGCCCACGGGCGCGCGGCTGAACGTGCAGGCGATGGTGACCGAGCGGGTCGGGCCGGACACCTGCTGGATGCCGTTCCACTTCTCGGGCCGCTGGCAGGGCGCGGACATGCTGGCGCACTACCCCAACGGCGCGGCCCCCGTGGTCCGCGGCGAGGCGGTCAACACCGCCACGACCTACGGCTACGACAGCGTCACCATGATGCAAGAGACCAAGACAACCATCTGCAACGTCGAGAAGGCAGCCTGAGGAGATCACGATGGCACGAATGAAATTCATCTGTGACTCCGAGCGTTGCATCGAATGCAACAGCTGCGTCACGGCCTGCAAGAACGAGCACGAGGTGCCCTGGGGCGTGAACCGCCGCCGCGTGGTCACCCTCAACGACGGCGTCCCGGGCGAGAAGTCGATCTCGGTCGCCTGCATGCACTGCTCCGACGCGCCCTGCATGGCGGTCTGCCCCACCAACACCTTCTACCGCACGGAAGAAGGCGTGGTGCTGCACGACAAAGACACCTGCATCGGCTGCGGCTACTGCAGCTACGCCTGCCCGTTCGGCGCGCCGCAGTTCCCGGCGGCCGGCACCTTCGGCGTGCGCGGCAAGATGGACAAGTGCACCTTCTGCGCCGGCGGCCCCGAGGCCCACGGCTCGCAGGCCGAGTTCGAGAAGTACGGCCGCAACCGCCTGGCCGAAGGCAAGCTGCCCGCCTGCGCCGAGATGTGCTCCACCAAGGCGCTGATCGGCGGCGACGGCGACGTGGTCGCCGACATCTTCCGCAACCGCGTGCTCAAGCGCGGCAAGGGCGCCGAGGTGTGGGGCTGGGGCACCGCCTACGGTTCGAAGCAGGCCGGCCAGCCGCAAGGAGCGAAGTCGTGAGAAGCATCCTCATCCTGTCGGTGGCGGCCGCGGCCTTCGCGCTTTCCGCCTGCGCCGAGCGCGAGCAGACCGGCGGCAGCATCAAGAGCGACGCCGCGCCCTACGTGGGCACCAACAAGCAGCCGCCCTTCATGGCGGTGGGCTGGAAGCCGGGCGACCGCAATGCCTGGGAGTCGCAGCTGAAGACGCGCACGGTCAACGGGCAGAACGAATATGTCAAGGTTCCTTGAGTTCGTCGCGGCCGGCGCGCTGAGCCTCGCGCTCGGCGGCCCGGCGCTCGCGCAGTCCACCACGGCCGCACCCGCGGGCGGCGGCTCCACCGCCACCGCGCCGGCGCGCCAGGTGCCGGACGATCCGGTGCCGGGACAGGCCGGCCCGGGGGGCATCCAGGGCCAGAACATCTTCGACGTGAAGCCCGAGGTGAAGCGCGATGCTTCGTCCGAGCCGGGCTACATGGAGCAGAACAACGCCCAGCGCAACCGCGTGCAGCCCGGCAACAACGCGCCCATGTGGCGCGGCGTGCAGGGCGGCGTGGAGGGCTACAGCAGCCTGCCCGAGCGGCAGGACCCGGAGGCGGGCGTCCTGATCCAGGGGCCGGTGGCATATCCCGGTTCGCGCTACGTCAGCGCGGGGCAGGCCTGGCGCGAGGTGCGCAACGGCTGGATCCTGCCTTACGGGGGTGCGCTGGTCCTGATCGTCCTGCTGGCGCTGGTGCTGCACTACTTCGGCATGGGCCCGATCGGCCAGCACCACCCCGACACGGGCCGCAAGATCGAGCGCTTCACGCCTTTCGAGCGGGCCAGCCACTGGGCCAACGCGATCGCCTTCGTGATCCTGGGCATCTCCGGGATCGTCATGGCCTGGGGCAAGTTCTTCCTGCTGCCGGTGATCGGGCAGACGCTGTTCGGCTACTTCACCTACATCCTGAAGAACCTGCACAACTTCGCGGGCCCGGTGTTCGCGGTTTCGCTGGTGGTGATGATCGTCGGCTACGCGCGCGACAACCTGCCGCAGCGCGGCGACATGGGCTGGCTGGTGCGGCTGGGCGGCCTGCTGGGCGGCAAGCACGCGGAGGAGCCTCCGTCCAACCGGTACAACGCGGGCGAGAAGCTCATGTTCTGGGGCGGCGTGTTCTTCCTGGGCGTGATCGTGGTGGCTTCCGGCCTGTACCTGGACAAGCTGCTGCCCGGCATGAACTACGAGCGCCAGCCCATGCAGGTGGCGCACATGGTGCACGCCGTCTCCACCGCGTTGATGGTCGCCATGTTCCTGGGCCACATCTACCTCGGTACGCTGGGAATGCGCGGCGCCTACGGCGCCATGCGCACCGGCTACGTCGACGAGGAGTGGGCCAAGGAGCACCACCGCTACTGGTACGAGGACATCAAGGCCGGCAAGATCCCGGCGCAGCGCAGCAAGCCGCTGACCATCGTGGACGACACGCAGACCGTGCGGACCGTGTGAGGAGAGGACAAGACATGAAACGACTGATGCTCACCGCCGCGGCGCTGGCCGTCACCGGTGCCGCGCTGGCCAAGCTGCCGACGCCGGTGCTGGACGAAGCGGCCAAGGCCAAGGCCGCGGAGGCGGCAGCCAAGACCGCCTGGCAAGGCAAGGTGGACGCGTTCCTGCAGTGCAAGGCGCAGGACCGCGCCGTGGCCGCGAACAAGCGCACGGCCGCATCGAAGCCGGCGCCGGCCACCGCTGGCACGGCCGCTGCCACCCCCGGCGCGCCCGCCG
>DASWUI010000396.1:0-5560 GCA_036401715.1 Ramlibacter sp.
CCAGGACGGCGACGTAGCGCTGCAGCGACCCGTTCTCGGTGCGCGCCGTGAGCCAGCGCGCGAAGTCCAGCAGCCCGTCGATCGCCTGCGAGAACAGCAGGCGGCCGGTGACGCGCCGGGGATGGTGCAGGTGCAGCCGGAAGTTGCGCTGCAGCGCCGCGTACATCGCGACGCCGCCGGCCAGCGCGATGCCGCTCATGAGCAGCGGCAGGCTCAGGCCGTGCCACACGACCAGCTGGTATTCCGGCGGCGGCGCGTGCAGCACCGCCGCGGCGGCCACGTGCACCAGCGGGCCGAGCGTCGCGGCCGGCAGCACGCCCACCACCACGCACACCAGCACCAGCAGGATCACCGGCAGCTTCATGAACAGGGGCGGCTCGTGCGGGTGCGGGTTGGGCATGTCGCGCGGATCGCCGTGGAAGAACACGTCGTGGATGAAGCGCAGCGAATAGGCCACCGAGCAGATGCCGGCGAAGGTCGCGATCGCCGGCACCACCCAGCCCGCGGGGCCGCCCGCGCGCAGCGCCTCGTCGAAGAACATCTCCTTGGACAGGAAGCCGTTGAACAGCGGCACGCCGGCCATGGAGGCGGCGGCCACCATCGCCAGCGTCGCGGTCCAGGGCATGAAGCGCACGAGGCCGGCGAGCTTGCGCATGTCGCGGGTGCCGGTCTCGTGGTCGATGATGCCGGCGGTCATGAACAGGGAGGCCTTGAAGGTGGCGTGGTTGAGGACGTGGAACACCGCCGCCACCTTCGCCAGCGGCGAGTCCAGCCCGATCAGGAACACGATCAGGCCCAGGTGGCTGATGGTGGAATACGCCAGCAGCCCCTTGAGGTCGTGCTTGAACACCGCGACGTAGGCGGCGAAGGCCAGGGTCAGGATGCCGGCGCCGGAGACCCAGAACTGGAACAGCTCGGTGCCGCCCAGCACGGGGTAGAGGCGCGCGAGCAGGAACACGCCGGCCTTGACCATGGTCGCCGAGTGCAGGTAGGCCGACACCGGCGTGGGCGCGGCCATCGCCTCGGGCAGCCAGAAGTGGAAGGGCACCTGCGCGCTCTTGGTGAAGCACCCGAGCAGGACGAGGCCCAGCACCAGCGGGTACTGCGCGTGCGCGCGGATCGTGTCGCCCCGCTCCAGCAGCACGTGCAGGTCGTAGCTGCCGCCGATCTGCCCGAGCAGGATGATGCCGGCCAGCATGGCCAGCCCGCCCCCGCCGGTGACCGCCAGCGCCATGCGCGCGCCCGCGCGGGCGTCGGCCCGGTGGCCCCAGTAGCCCACCAGCAGGAAGGACGAGACGCTGGTCAGCTCCCAGAACACCACCAGCAGCAGCAGGTTGTCCGCCAGCACCACGCCCAGCATGCCGGCCATGAACAGCATCAGCTGCGCGTAGAACTTGCCGGGCGGGTCGTTGGCGCCGAGGTAGTAGGCCGCGTACAGGATCACCAGGATGCCGATGCCGGTGATCAGCAGCCCGAACATCAGTGCCAGCCCGTCCAGGCGAAAGCCCAGGTTGATGCCGATGTCCGGCACCCAGTCGTGGAACCACAGGAGGGTGCGCCCCTCGAAGACCTGGGGTGCCAGGGCGGCCAGCAGGAGGAGCGAGGCGGCCGTGACCGCGGCGGCCACCCAGGCGGCTGCGCGCTTGCCGCGCGGGGCGGGCGCCGTGCCGGCGAACCACGCCAGCAGCACGCCGGGCAGCAGCGGAAGCAGGACGACGAGGGGAAGCAGCAGGGGCATCGATGCGGTCACGGGCAGGCGCAAGCCGCGAGGCGGCCCGACCATCGCGTCAACCTGCCCGCCCCGTGGGACGGACACCCGGCGCCGAGTCTAGCAGCGCCGGGCGCGCTCAAGCGCCGCAGCGCTCCAGGACGTGGCGCGACATCGCCTGCGCCAGTTCGTGCTCGCCCACGAACACGCGGCCGGCGAGCTCCTCCTCCAGCCGCCGCGCCTCGTCCTCGTTGTGGGAGCGCACGGCGATCTCGATGCCCGGGTTGAGCATGCGCGCGTGCGCCGCCATCTGCCGCACGCCCAGCGTGTCCGGCGTGGCGATCACCAGCATGCGGGCGCGCGCCACGTGCGCCTGCACCAGGACCTCGGGGTGCGCGGCATCGCCGCTCACCGCCGGGATGCCGCGCGCGCGCAGCTCCTCCACCAGCGCGCGGTTCTGGTCGGCCACCACGAAGGGAACGTGCCCGGCCAGCAGCGCCTCGGCCACCTTGCGCCCCACCCGGCCGTAGCCGACCAGCACGACCTGGCGGTCGAGGTATTTCGGGTCGGTGCTCATCGGCAGTTCCGCCAGCGGGTCGTCGCGCGCGGCCAGGTCGCGCGCCACCTGCGAGCGCGCGAGCAGCATCCGCTGCAGCGGCTCGATGCCGCGGAACACCAGCGGGTTGAGCGCGATCGAGATCAGCGCGCCGGCCACCACGAGGCTTTGCGCCTGCGGCGGCAGCACGCCCAGCGAGGAGCCCAGGCCCATGAGGATGAAGGAGAACTCGCCGATCTGCGCCAGGCTGGCCGACACCGTGAGGGCCGTGTGCAGCGGATAGCGCAGCAGCAGCACCAGCACGGCGGCGGCGATCGACTTGCCGAAGGCGATGATCCCCACCACCGCCATCACCTTCAGGGGCTCGTCGACCAGGATGCGCGGGTCGAACAGCATGCCCACCGAGACGAAGAACAGCACCGCGAAGGCATCGCGCAGCGGCAGCGTCTCGTGCGCCGCCCGCTCGCTGAACTCCGACTCGCGCAGCACCATGCCGGCGAAGAAGGCGCCCAGGGCGAAGGACACGCCGAAGATCGCGGTGGCGCCGTAGGCGATGCTCACCGCGGCCGCGACCACGCACAGCGTGAACAGCTCGCGCGATCCCACCTTCTGCACCTGCCACAGCAGCCAGGGAAACACGCGCCGGCCCACCAGCAGCATGAGGGCGACGAACAGGCTCACCTGCAGCAGCGTGGTGAGGATGCCGCGCCACAGCCCGGCGGCGCCGATGCCCGAGCCGCCGGCGAGGCCCGCGGCCAGCGGCGGCAGCAGCACCAGCACGAGGACCATCGCCAGGTCTTCCACCACCAGCCAGCCGACCGCGATGCGGCCGTTGTAGCTGTCGAGCGCACCCAGGCTCTCCAGAGCCCGCAGCAGCACGACCGTGCTGGCCACCGACAGCGAGATGCCGAAGACCAGCGCGGCGGCCGGGCTCCAGCCCCAGAAGCTGGCGGCGCCGAAGCCCATCGCGGTGGCCGCGGCCATCTGCACGATGGCGCCGGGAATGGCGATGCGGCGGACGGCCAGCAGGTCCGCCAGCGAGAAGTGCAGCCCCACGCCGAACATCAGCAGCATGACGCCGATCTCCGCCAGCTGCGAGGCGATCTTGGTGTCCGCGACGAAGCCGGGCGTGAACGGCCCGATCAGCACGCCGGCGACGAGGTAGCCGACGAGGGCCGGCAGGCGCAGGCGCGCCGCCAGGAAGCCCAGCACGAGCGCGAGCCCCAGGCCCGCGGCGATGGTCGTGATCAGGGGAAGGTCGTGGTCCATGTGCGGACCACTTTACACGGCTACTCCGCCTCGCGGCTGCGCGGGCCGGAGGGATGGCGGCTCACGCGCACCACGTACCACACGGCGATGATCGCGAAGATGCCGGTGGACACCGGGTTGAGCCACTTGCCGATGCGCTCGTACTGGCTCTCCAGCAGGTAGCCGGCCAGCGTCAGCAGCGAAGTCCACAGCACGGAGCCGACCAGCGTCCAGCACACGAAGGGCAGCGGCCGCATCTTCGCCAGTCCCGCCGGCAGCGCCACCACCGTGCGCAGGGCCGGCACCAGGCGACCGAACACGAGCACCAGGGCGCCGCGGCGCTCGAACAGCTGCTTGCCGCGGTCGATCTCCTCGGGCGTGAGCGCGATCCAGCGGCCGTGGCGGCGCGCCAGGTCCTTCAGCCGGTCGGCGCCCACCCGGCGGCCGATGATGTACCAGGGCAGCGCCCCGAGCAGGGAGCCGAGCGCGCCGCAGGCGACCACCAGCGCCGGGTGCAGTTCGCCGCGCGCGGCCAGGAAGCCGGCGAAGGGCATGATCAGCTCGGAAGGAAGGGGCGGAAAGAGGTTCTCCGCCAGCATCAGGAACACGATGCCCGCGTAGCCGAACCGGCCGATCGTCTCTATCACCCAGTCCGCCATGCGCCCCAGTGTAGGCCCGCCGGGCGCGCACGGGGGGCCGCGGTATCGGGATGCAAGGACGAAAAAGCCGCCCGGAGGCGGCCTTGTCGCGCAGGCGGCGGGAAGCTCAGAGCTTCACGGTCGTCAGGTAGGAGTCGTAGCGGTACTCGGAGAAGCGCGTCCACAGCAGCTGGTCGCGCTGGAAGGCGCGCATGTCCTGGTGGATCTTCTTGAACTCGGGCGACTTCGCCTCGTGCTCGGCGAACACCTGCATGGCCGCCTTGAAGCCGGCGTCCATGATCTCCTTGGAGAAGGGCTTCAGCTGGGTCTTGGCGGCCACCAGGCGCTTGAGGGCGCTCGGGTTCACCGCGTCGTACTTGGAAGTCATGTCGCGGGCGGCGACGTTGGTCGCGGCCTGCAGGATCGCCTTGTTCTCGGCCGACAGCGCGTCGAAGGCCTTGGTGTTGGCGAAGAACTCCAGCTCGGCGCCGCCTTCCCACCAGCCGGGGTAGTAGTAGAAGGGGGCGACCTTGTGGAAGCCCAGCTTCTCGTCGTCGTAGGGGCCGACGAACTCGGTGGCGTCCAGCGTGCCCTTCTCCAGGGCCTGGTACACCTCGCCCGCGGGCATGTTCTGCGCGACCACGCCCAGCTTGGCCATGGTCTCGCCGAACAGGCCGCCGCCCAGGCGCATCTTCAGGCCCTTGAGGTCGTTGACGCTCTTGATCTCCTTGCGGTACCAGCCGCCCATCTGGGTGCCGGTGTTGCCCGCGCTGAAGCTGCGCATGTTGTACTTGGCGTAGAACGCGTCCATGAGCTTGCGGCCGTTGCCGTGCTCCATCCAGGCGTCCATGTGGCGCGCGGTCAGGCCGAAGGGCACGGCGCAGCCGAAGGCGAAGATCGGGTCCTTGCCGGTGAAGTAGTACGGCGCGGTCTGGGCCATCTCGATGGTGCCGTTGTTCAGCGCATCGACGTTGCCGAAGGCGGGCATCAGCTCGCCGGCGGCGTGCACCGAGATCTCGAACTTGCCGCCCGACAGCGCCTTGACGGTGCGCGACAGGGTCTCGGCGCTGCCGAAGATGGTGTCCAGCGACTTCGGGAAGCTGGAGGACAGGCGCCAGCGAACGGCGGCCTGGGCATGCACCGCGGGGGCGATGCCGGAAGCGAGAACGCCGGCGATGCCGGCGCGTTTCATGAGGGAACGACGGTCCATGAAGGGCAGCTCCTGACTGCGGATTGGATACAAATGCGGGCGCATGATGCGCCCGCATCCGGTGCAAAGCTGTCAGGAGCCTTGCATGGACGGGCTGCGGGCGTAGGGGTTTGCGCTGGGCAGTAAGGCAAAAAGCCGCATTCCGTGCGCTGACCGCATGAGTTCGTACTCGTACTCACCCCGACCCACAGCCCCCGTCA
>DASWUI010000397.1:0-1668 GCA_036401715.1 Ramlibacter sp.
ACTTCCGGCATTGAGCCGTGGTGCGCTGCGGTGCGCAGCCTGCGGCTGCACACCCTACCTGCGATCCGGGGTCCCGTAGGGTGTGCACGCGCAGCGTGCGCACCGCTCAAAGACTCTTGAACACTTCCCGCGCCGCCTGCACCGTCTTCGCGATGTCCGCGTCCGTGTGCGCGGCACTCACGAAGCCCGCCTCGTACAGCGCCGGCGCGATGTACACGCCGCGATCGAGCAGGCCGTGGAACAGCCGCCCGAACTTCGCCGCGTCGCTCTGCATCACGGCGGGATAGTTCTGCGGCAGCTGCGGCAGCAGGAAGAAGCCGAACATGCCGCCTTCGCAATCGGCCGCGAACGGGATGCCGGCTTCCTTCGCCGCCGACTTCAGCCCGTCCACCAGCGACTGCGTCTTCTTCGCCAGCGCCGGGAAGAACTCGGGCTTCGAGATCTCCTTGAGCGTGGCCAGGCCGCAGGCGGTGGCGACCGGGTTGCCCGAAAGCGTGCCGGCCTGGTACACCGGGCCCAGCGGCGCCAGCCGCTCCATCAGCGCGCGCGGGCCGCCGAAGGCCGCCAGCGGCATGCCGCCGCCGATCACCTTGCCCATCACCGTCATGTCGGGAGCGAAGCCCGGGATCTGCCTGGCGTACACGCTCTGCGCGCCGCCGAGCGCGACGCGGAAGCCCGTCATCACCTCGTCGAACACCAGCAGCGCGCCGTGCTGCGTGCACAGCTCGCGGCAGCGCTTCATGAAGGGCACGCTGGCGCGCACGAAGTTCATGTTGCCGGCGATCGCCTCGATCACGATGCACGCGAGTTCGCTGCCGTGCGCGGCGAAGGCTTCTTCCAGCTGCTGGATGTTGTTGTACTCCAGCACCATCGTGTGCTGCACGACCTCGGGCGGCACGCCGGCCGAGGTCGGGTGGCCGAAGGTCGCGAGGCCCGAGCCGGCCTTGACCAGCAGCGCGTCCGCGTGGCCGTGGTAGCAGCCCTCGAACTTGATGATGCGGCTGCGGCCGGTGGCGCCGCGCGCCAGGCGGATCGCGCTCATCGCCGCTTCGGTGCCGGAGCTCACCAGGCGCACCATTTCCACCGAAGGCACGTGCCGGGCGATCTCCTCGGCCAGCTCGATCTCGCGCTCGGTCGGCGCGCCGTAGGAGAAGCCTTCCAGCACCGCCTGCTGCACCGCCTCCAGCACGCGCGGGTGGCCGTGGCCCAGGATCATGGGACCCCAGGAGCCGATGTAGTCGATGAGCTTCTGCCCGTTGGCGTCCCAGAAGTACGCGCCCTGCGCGCGCTGGACGAAGCGCGGCGTGCCGCCCACCGCGCGGAAGGCGCGCACCGGCGAGTTGACGCCGCCGGGGATGACGCGCTGGGCGCGCTCGAACAGGGCTTCGTTGCGTCCGCCTGCGCTCATCGCGGGCACCTCAGTGGACGCGGCGTGCGGCCGGGGGGAGCTTGCGCTCCTCGCCGCCGCCGCCTTCCTCGTCGGGGCCCGCGCCGCCCTCGCCCTGCGCGGGCTCGCCTTCCTCGGGCGGCAGGGCCCAGAAGAAGCGGTCGGGCACCACGTTGCCCATGCCGGGGCGGAACCCGGCATCCAGGCTGTTGTCGAGGAAGGCCAGCGCCTCGCCGACGGCAGCCTGGAGCTCGGCGCCCGAGGCGAGCAGCGAGGCCAGC
>DASWUI010000398.1:0-4555 GCA_036401715.1 Ramlibacter sp.
GTGCATCCGGGTGGCGCGCGCGCATCGCATGCGCCGATGGAATCCGTGAAGTGTGGCGCGCCCAGCGAGCGCTGGTGGAGGCGTGAAAGTGGAGACGCGTTTCCAGGCGACCGGCGCATCCCGGATGGCATCGGCCCCTGCCGTCTCCATCCTCCTGCCTGTCCGCAACGGCGGCCCTTTCCTGCGCGCCGCCCTGGATTCGCTGGTCGCCCAGACCCGCGGCGACTTCGAACTGATCGTGCTGGACGACGGCTCCACCGACGGCAGCCCCGATGTCGCCCGGTCGCTGGGCGACCCGCGCATCCGCGTCATCGAGGACGGCCGCCCCCTGGGCCTGTCCGCGCGCCTCAACCAGGGCGTGCAGCTCGCGCGCGCCGACCTCATCGCGCGCATGGACGCCGACGACATCTGCCTGCCGCGCCGGCTCGAACTGCAGCTGGCCTTCCTGGCCGCGCATCCCGAGGTCGACCTGGTGGGCTGCCGCGCGGCGGTGTTCCGCGACGGCGAGATCCTGGGCCTGCTGCCCTTTGCCGCGGACCACGAGACGCTGGTCGCGCGGCCCTGGCACACCATCCCGCTGCCGCACCCGACATGGGTCGGCCGGCGCGCGTGGTTCCTGCGCCATCCCTACCGGCACCCCGAAGTCCGGCGCGCCGAAGACCAGGAACTGCTGGTGCGGGCCAGTCCCACCAGCCGCTATGCCTGCCTGCCCGAGGTGCTGCTGGCCTATCGCCTGGGCGCACCCGACCTGCGCAAGACGCTCGTCGCGCGCCGCACGCAATGGTGGGCGCAGTTCCGCCTGCTGGCCGGCCGCGGGGACCTCAGGGGTGCCCTGCTCGCCTGCGTCTACGGCGTGCTGAAGGTGGGCCGCGACCTGTCCGCGACGGTCGCGCGCCGCTCCGGCTACCGCGTGCATGGCGGCGCCCACGAGCAGCTCGATCCCGGCACCCGCCAGGCGCTCGCGGACGCACTGGGGGCGCGCGCATGAAGCGCCTGCTGTTCTTCGTGCCCGAGGACCGCTTCTTCCTCTCGCACTTCCTGGCGCGCGGGCGCGCCGCGCAGGCCGCCGGCTTCGACGTGGTGGTGCTCGGGCGGCAGAGCGACCAGGCCGAGGCGATCCGCGCCGAGGGCATGCGCTTCGTGCCGCTGCCCCTGCGCCGGGACCGGCTCAACCCGGTGCGCGAGTTCTTCCGCGTGTTCCTGCAAGTGCTCAAGGTGTACCGGCGCGAACGCCCGGACGTGCTGCACCACGTGGCGATCCGCCCCATCCTGCACGGCAGCCTGGCCGCGCGCCTGCTGCGCCTGCGCGGCGTGATCAACGCGCCGGTGGGCATGGGCTACGTGTTCAGCTCCGACCAGCTCAAGGCCCGCTTCCTGCGGCCGATCGTGCGCACGCTGCTGCGCCTGCTGCTGCACCCGCCGGGTGCCATGGTCGTCTTCGAGAACCCGGACGACCTGCGCGCGAACGCGGAGCTGGGCACCGTGCGCGCGGACGAGTGCATCCTGATCCGCGGCGCGGGCGTCGACGTGGCGGCGTTCCGGCCGCATCCGCCCGGCCCCGGCCTGCCGGTCGTGACCCTGGCCGCGCGCATGCTGCGCGACAAGGGCGTGGAGGAGTTCGCCCAGGCCGCGCGCGCCCTGAAGCAGCGCGGCGTGCAGGCGCGCTTCCGGCTCGCGGGCGAGGTCGACCCCACGAATCCCACCAGCCTGACGGCGGCGCAGCTGCGGGCCTGGGACGAGGAGGGCATCGTGGAGTGGCTGGGCCACTGCACCGACATGCCGGCGGTCTGGGGAGAAAGCGACATCGCCTGCCTGCCCTCCTACCGGGAAGGCCTGCCCAAGGCGCTGCTGGAAGCGCTGGCCTGCGGGTTGCCCGTCGTCGCCACCGACGTGCCCGGCTGCCGCGAGACGGTGGAGCCGGGCGCCAACGGCTTCCTCGTTCCCGCCCGCGACAGCACGGCGCTGGCCGATGCGCTGGAGGCGCTGATCGACTCGCCGCAGCTGCGCGAAAGCTTCGGGCGGCGCAGCCGCGAGAAGGCGATGGTCGAGTTCTCCGACGAGGTCGTCGTCGCCGCGACCCTCGCGCTTTACAAAGAGGCGGCGCGCCGGGCGCACGAGGGCCGCGAGCCCGGCGTGCGCTAGCATTCCGGTTCCAGATGCCGAGCAGACAAGCATGAATTTCCCCGTCCGCCTCGTCTTGCCGCAGGGTCGTCCATGATCGGCGTGCTGGTCCTCTCCGGCCTGCTCGCGGTGCTCGGCTGCGTCCTGCTCCTGCGCCTGGGCGCGGAGAGCGCCCGCCGCTACGGCGAGCTCATGCCCCAGCGCTTCCATATCGGCCACGTGCCGCGGCTGGGCGGCGCGGCCATGTTCGTGGCCTGCACCGGCGGCTGGGCCTGGCTGGCGCTGTCGGAGCGCTGGTTCGGCGTGGCCCACGGCATCCCCTTCGACCTCGGGCTGGCGGCGACCTGGTGGATCGTCGCGCTGGTGGGCGTGGCCGCCGGTGTCGTCGAGGACCTGACCCACCAGCTGCGCGCCCGCGCCCGCTTCGTGAGCACGGGCCTGGCGGCGCTGATGGCCACGGTGCTGTTCGGGCTGGCGGTGCCGCGGACCGGCGTCGCCGGGCTGGACACCTTCTGGCAGCAGGCTGGCTGGCTGCAGGTGGCCGCTGCGGTGTTCGTGCTGGCCGGCCTGCCGCATGCCTTCAACATCATCGACGGCTACAACGGCCTGGCGGGCACGGTGGCCCTGATCTGCTGCGCCGCCCTGGCGCACGTGGCGCTGCAGCTGGGGGACCGGCAGCTCGCCGCCGCCCTGCTGGTGCTGGCCGGCGCCACCATCGGCTTCCTGCTGCTGAACTACCCGCACGGCCTGATCTTCGCCGGCGACGGCGGCGCCTACCTGTGGGGCGTCGTGCTGGGCATCTGCAGCATCCTGCTGGTGCAACGGCATCCCGAGGTGTCGCCCTGGTTCCCGATCCTGCTGCTGATCTACCCCACGTGGGAGACGCTGTTCTCGATCTACCGCAAGGTGGTGCGTGGCCAGTCCCCGAGCCTGGCCGACGCGCTGCACTTCCACCAGCTGATCTACCGGCGCGTGGTGCGGCAGGTGTTCCACGACGACCATGCGCGTCGCATGCTGATCCGCAACAACCGCACCTCGCCCTGGCTGTGGGGCTTCACCATCCTTACCGTGGTGCCGGCGGTGCTGTTCTGGCGCAGCACGCCCATCCTGGCCGCCTTCACCGTGCTGTTCGTCGCCAGCTACCTGTGGGCCTACCACAGCATCGTCCGGTTCCGCATGCAGCGCTGGCTGCGCCGCGTGCGGCTGCTGTACCCGCGCTGAGGGCCGCCCGGCCCGCATGCGGCAAAATCGGGCAAACCCCGCACCGCCCGCCATGAATGACGTAACCCACATCGCCCCGCGCGACAAGGCCGAGATCCTGGCCCAGGCGCTGCCCTACATCCGCCGCTTCCATGGCAAGACCATGGTGATCAAGTACGGCGGCAATGCCATGACCGATCCCGAGCTGCAGGCCGACTTCGCCGAGGACGTCGTGCTGCTCAAGCTGGTGGGCATCAACCCGGTGGTGGTGCACGGGGGCGGCCCGCAGATCGAGCAGGCGCTCAACCGCCTGGGCAAGAAGGGCCAGTTCATCCAGGGCATGCGCGTGACCGACGCCGAGACCATGGAAGTGGTCGAGTGGGTGCTCGCCGGCGAGGTGCAGCAGGACATCGTCGGCTTCATCCACAAGGCCGGCGGCCAGGCGGTGGGCCTCACGGGGCGCGACGGCGGGCTGATCCGCGCGCGCAAGCTGAAGATGGTGGACGCGAAGGACCCGTCCAAGGAACACGACGTGGGCCAGGTCGGCGACATCGTCGAGATCAGCCCGGGCGTGGTGCGCGCGCTGCTGGAGGACAACTTCATCCCCGTGGTCAGCCCCATCGGCTTCGGCGACGAGAACGAGAGCTACAACATCAACGCCGATGTCGTCGCCAGCAAGCTCGCCGAGGTGCTGCAGGCCGAGAAGCTCGTGCTCCTGACCAACACGCCCGGCGTGCTGGACAAGGCCGGCAACCTGCTGACCGACCTGTCCTCGCGCGAGATCGACGCCCTGTTCGCCGACGGCACCATCTCCGGCGGCATGCTGCCCAAGATCAGCGGCGCGCTCGACGCCGCCAGGGCCGGCGTGAACGCCGTGCACATCATCGACGGCCGCGTGCCGCACGCCATGCTGCTGGAGATCCTCACGGACCAGGCGTACGGCACGATGATCCGCTCGCACTAGCCATGCGCCTGTTGCTGGTCGAAGACGACGTGATGGTGGCCAGCGGCATCAAGCTGGGGCTCGCCAATGCCGGCTATGCCGTCGACTGGGTGGGCAGCGGCGAGCGGGCCGAGGAGGTGCTGCGCACCGAGGTATTCGACGCCGCGATCATCGACATCGGCCTGCCGAACATGGACGGCCTGGAGCTCACGCGCCGGCTGCGGCGCCCGGAGATGGCGAGCCAGCACATGCCGGTGCTGATCCTCACCGCGCGCGACGCGCTGCACGACC
>DASWUI010000399.1:0-1993 GCA_036401715.1 Ramlibacter sp.
GGGCGGCGGCCGCGGCCGGCTCCCATCCGCGCAGGAAGGCGTCGAAGACCTGCAGCACGCGGCCATAGCGGGCCCTGTCCCGCATGCGGCGCAGGTCCATCAGCGCGTCGATGCGGGCGTGGTGCGCGCGCGTGGCGCGGCGCAGGGTCGCCAGTGGGTCGGGGGCTTCGGTGTGCGAAGAAGGAAGTACGTCAGTCTGCAAAGTCGAACCGTGTGCTACGACATCCGAGGGGGACGCAGTGATCGTGTCATCGCCGCCCGCGCGGGTGTGTAGGACAAATGCTCAGGTCGCGCTGAGACATGTCCATCCAATGTGCATGTTCGTTGGCATGCCAACATGCCTTCCGACCCTGGATGCGGGCACAGAGGCGGCAACGGCGCAGGCGCCTCGGGGAAGGCCTGCCGGTGGCGCGGGCCCGAGGCTCAGGGCGAGGGTTCGTCCCCGGGTGCCTCGTCGGGCTGCGGATCGGCCGGCCGCGACACGACGCGGCGCTGCCGCCCCAGCTCCCGCCCTGCTCCGGACTGCCGTGGCCGGCCATGCCCTGGTGCATGGCGGCGTGGCCGTGCACGCCCATCATGCCCATGCCATGCCCGCGGCCGTGGCCGCCCTGCCCTTCGCCCTGCCCTTCGCCCTGGCCGTGGGCCATGCCGGCATGGCCCGCGCCGCGGCCGTGGCCCATGCCATGGCCCATGCGGTGGCCCATGCCGTGACCCAGGCCCTGGCCGCGCCCCTGCGCCTGCGCGCCGCCATGTCCCTCGTGCTGCTGGCCCATGCGCGGAGCCTGCGCCGCATCCGGCGCCTTCGCGGCGGGCTGCTGCGCGTAAGCCGCGCCCGCAAGCGCCAGCGACAGGACGGCGGTGCAGGCGATGGTGTAGCGACTGGATTTCATGTCCTTGTTTCCGGTAGGTTGTGGAGGCCCCATTGCAGCCGGGCGCAGCGCGGCGCAGGTGACAAGGCGGCGCCTTTTGGTCACCCACTGCGACAGCCGCCCGCCCTGACATGCTGTGTTACTTTCCGGCGGACGCAGGCGCCCGCCGCGCCTCTCCAATCACGCCATGGACCTGGGCGACCACATCCTGATCGTCGACGACGACGCCGAAATCCGCGACCTGCTCGCGCGCTACCTGCAGAAGAACGGGCTGCGCGCCACCGCCGTGCCGGACGGCCGCGCCATGTGGCAGGCCCTGGACAAGGGCCGCTTCGACCTCGTGGTGCTGGACCTCATGCTGCCGGGCGACGACGGGCTGACCCTGTGCCGGGACCTGCGCGCCCGCTCGGACATCCCGGTCATCATGCTCACCGCGCGCGGCGAGGAGATGGACCGCATCCTCGGGCTGGAGATGGGCGCCGACGACTACCTGCCCAAGCCCTTCAGCGCCCGCGAACTGCTGGCGCGCATCAAGGTCATCCTGCGCCGCGCGCGCAGCCTGCCGCCCAACCTGCGCCCGGAGGAGGAACGCGAGATCCGCTTCGGTCCGTGGACGCTGGACACCGCACACCGCCACCTGGTCTCGGCCAGCGGCGTGGTCACGCCCCTCAGCGGCGCCGAGTACCGGCTGCTGCGCATCTTCCTGAGCCATCCCAACCGGGTGCTCAGCCGCGACCAGCTGATGGAGATGACGCAGGGCCGCGAAGCCGAGGCGCTGGACCGCAGCATCGACGTGCAGGTCGGGCGGCTGCGGCAGCGCCTGGGCGACGACCGGCGCGATCCGGCCCTGATCAAGACCGTGCGCGGCGAAGGCTACGTGCTGGCGGTGCCGGTGGAGAAGGCGGGACGCTGATGCCGCCACGCTGGCTGCCGCAGTCGCTGTTCGGCCGCCTGGTGCTGGTGCTGGCCGGCGGGCTGCTGGTCGCCCAGCTGCTCAGCGCGGCGATCAACCTGGCCGAACGCGACCGGCTGCTGCTGCATGCCGGCGGCATGCAGCAGGCGCAGCGCATCGCCGACGGGGTCAAGCTGCTGGATGCGTTCGGCCCGGCCGAACGCGAGCGTAT
>DASWUI010000400.1:0-1634 GCA_036401715.1 Ramlibacter sp.
TCACGTTCGGCGGCGCCACAACCGGGATCACCTACACCGAGCAAAACGCCGACTACACGAAGTTGGGGCGTGCAGTTCACTTCCGCATTTACCTGAAGCTGTCGGCGAAGGGGTCTGCGACCGGGGCGGCCACAGTTTCCGGTCTTCCGTTCACCCCGCAGGCTGCCCCACGGTACTCGAACGTGTCGATCTATGCATCGGACATGACCGGCATCACCGCGCAACTGCAAGGCTTCCTTAACGGAACCACGGTCCAGCTCACGCACGCGGGGCTGGTTGGCACGGCGGCGAATGTGACGGATGCGAATTTCGCCAGCTTCACCACTCTGATGATCTCCGGCACCTACTTCGTCTAACAGGGGACCTCCATGGCAATCACGAAACAAACCGTCGCCCTGGCCGACAACATCACCGAGCGCGGCCAGATCCACGTCAAGACCATCACCCGCATCGTGGAGGACGGCGCTGTCGTGAGCGAGACCTTCCACCGCAAGGTGCTCAACCCGGGCGACCCGCTCACGGGCGAGGCGGCGCAGGTCGCGGCGGTCGCCGCCGCCGTGTGGACGCCCGAGGTGATCGCGGCATGGCAGGCCGGGAACGAGCCGCCGCCGCAGGTCCCGCAGGAAGTCACCCGCCGGCAGGCCAAGGCCGCCCTCCTGCAGACCGGCCGCCTGCAGCTGGTGCAGGGATGCATCGACGCCATCAAGGCCGCCGACCCGGCGCAGGGCGAGCTCGTGCAGATCGAATGGGACGACTCCCAGGCATTCCAGCGCCAGCGCCCGAGCCTGATCGCGCTCGCCACGAACCCGGCGCCCTACGGCCTCGGGATGACGCTGGCGCAGCTGGACGACCTGTTCACGCTGGCGGCCACGCTGTGAACGCCCGCGCCTCTGCTGCATGGGCCGCGCTGCGCTCCCTGCTCATGCAGGCGCTGCTGCTGCTCGATCAGGGCATCAACGCCATTGCGCTCGGCCTCGGCGCCGTGCTCATGGCGATCGTCACCGGCGAGGCGCAGGCCACGGCCTGGGGCGACGAAACCCTCTCGGCGCACGCATGGCGGGCCGAGCGGGCGCGCAAGCCCTGGGCGCGGCTGCTGCGCCCGCTGATCGACGTCCTGTTCTTCTGGCAGGCGCCGCTGCCGGAGGTGAACGCCGCCGCCGGGCGCGTCGTGCGCGGGCACTGCGAGCGCGCATTCATGAAGAAGCGCCTGCGCCTGGGCCTCCCGCAAGAGTACCGAGACCACCCCAACCCCACTCCCTGAAAGCACCATGAAAATGCACGATCTGCAGTTTCCCGAATGGCTGGCGGCCGTCCTCTACAAGTTCCTGCCCGCCGGGCTGGGGGCTGCGATCATGATCGCGGTGGAGCCGCCCAAGACCCGCAAAGAGCTTTTCTGGCGCCTCGTGGCCGCGTTCATCTGCTCCGCGATCTTCGGCGAAGTGGTGATGGACGCCCTGAAGTCCTTCAGCTGGTTCACCTTCCTCGACCCCGCCAAGCGCTCCCACCAGGCCGCGGTGGACTTCGTGGTCGGCGGCGGTGGATGGTTCCTCCTCGGCGGCGCCGGGGTGATGCTGCGCCGCTTCAAGGGCGACCCGGCGGCGGCGGTGGAGGAGGCGAAGAAGGTGCTGCCATGA
>DASWUI010000401.1:0-5193 GCA_036401715.1 Ramlibacter sp.
GGCGAGGTCGCGCGGACGAAGGGTGTCACGGTCCTCGCCGGACTGCCGGCCGGCAGCCTGCGCCAGGGCGCCCTGCCCGCTGCGGTGCGCATCGACACTGCGCCGCTCGGGTGCGGCCCACCGGTTGGCCGGCAGGAACCAGGCGTCGAACAGCGCGTCGAAGCGGCGCCACTCGTCGCAGCGGCCGCACAGGAGGGCCTTGAGGCTCCAGCGCAGGAGCGAGGGATCCAGCACGCCGACCGCCGCGGCGGCGCGCAGCACCTCGGTCGCGTCGGCGGTGCCGACGCAGAAGCCGTTGGACCGCAGGAAACGCGGGAAGCTGGCGAGGCGTTCGCCTGCGCGCTCTAGGGAGCGCAAGCCTTGGATCCCCGCCTGCGCGGGGATGACGGAGGGGGCCGCCTGCGCGGGGATGACGGAGGGGGCCGCCTGCGCGGGGAGGGAGGAGGGGGCCGACTGCGCGGGGCGGACGGGAAACCTCCCCCCCTCCGAGGCGGTGACGGCGTCCTTCAGCATGCCGCCGCCAGTCGCGCGACCGCCTCGCGCGGGCAGGCGGCGCGGTCGTCCCGGGTCTTGATCAGCGCGCCCAGGGTCTGCAGGATGCGCTCGGTGCCGTCGCGGTCGATGCCCGAGATGCCCAGGCGCAGCAGCGCCGCTGTCCAGTCCAGCGTCTCGGCGATGCCGGGCTTCTTCTGCAGGTCCAGGTGCCGCACGGCCTGGACGAAGGCGACGATCTGGCGCGCGAAGCCGGGCGCCGCCTGCGGCACCTTCATGCGCACGATCGCCAGTTCCTTCTCGTGGTCGGGATAGTCGATGTACTGGTAGAGGCAGCGCCGGCGCAGCGCGTCCGACAGCTCGCGGGTGCCGTTGGACGTGATCACCACCAGCGGCCGGCTGGCCGCGCGCACCGTTCCCAGCTCCGGGATCGAGAGCTGGAAGTCCGACAGCAGCTCCAGCAGGTAGGCCTCGAACGCTTCGTCGGCCCGGTCCACTTCGTCGATCAGCAGCACCGGCGGCTGCTCGCAGCTGATCGCCTCCAGCAGCGGGCGCTTCAGGAGGTAGCGCTCCGAGAAGATGTCCTGCTCCTTTTGCGCGATGCTGCGGCCGTCCTGCTCCAGCAGCTTGATGGCCAGCAGCTGCCGCTGGTAGTTCCACTCGTACATCGCCGAGTGCGCGTCCAGGCCCTCGTAGCACTGCAGCCGGATCAGGCGGGTGCCGCGCACCGTGGCCAGGGCCTTGGCCACCTCGGTCTTGCCGACGCCGGCATCGCCTTCGAGCAGCAGCGGCCGCTCGAGGTCCAGCATCAGCAGCAGGGCGGCGGCCAGCGACGGCTCGGCGATGTAGCCCGCGGCCGCCAGCGTCTGCTGCAGGCCGGCGAGCTCGGACATCCGGCCGCCGTCCATGTCACGCCCGCTTCGCCGCGAACAGCTGGTGGAACCAGTCGCGCAGCATGGCCCAGAGCAGCGCCAGGCCGTTGAGGGCGGGAGGGGGCGCCTGCTCGGCCGCCGCCGCTGCCGGCACGGGCTCGGCGCCCATGGCCGCTTGCTCCTGCACCGCCGGCAGCCGCGCCGAGAAGTTGGCCACGAACTGCTGCAGGACCTGGTCGGCCACGCCCTGCATCAGGCGGCCGCCGAAGGTGGCGGCCTTGCCGCTGACGGACACCTCCGCGTTGCCCTGCAGGCGGCACGAGCTCGCATCCACCGCTTCGATGCGCGCATGCAGGTCCATCCCGGCGCCGGAAGTGCCGGTGGTGTCCGTGCCCCGCCCCACCAGCCGCAGCGCGCGGGCGGCCGGATCCACCTCCTTGACCTCCACCTCGCCCCGGAAGGCGAGGCTGGCCGGACCCAGCTTCACCGTGACCGTGCCTCGGTAGTGGCTGTCGTCCACCCGCTCGGTGATGCGAGCGCCCGGCATGCAGCCGGCCACCGCCTCCACGTCCTGCAGCAGCGCCCAGGCGGCCTCCGCCGCGGCCGGCAGCGGGTAGGACTTCTCCAGCTGGACTTTCATGGGTGCGATCCTTCAGTGGCGGTCGATCCCGAGCGCGTGGCACTGCTGCCAGACCCGGTACGCGCTGTGCGGCATGTCCATGTGGGTCACGCCCAGGTGCGCGAAGGCGTCGACGACCGCGTTGCTGATGCAGGGGATGCCGCCCACGTGGGGCGACTCGGCCACGCCCTTGGCGCCCAGCGGGTGGTGCGGCGAAGGCGTGACGGTGTGGTCGGTCTCCCACTTGGGCGTTTCCACCGCCGTCGGCAGGAAGTAGTCCATCAGGCTGTTGCCCAGGTGGTTGCCGTTCTCGTCGAAGGGAATCTGCTGGCCCAGCGCGACGGCGAAGGCTTCCGTCAGCCCGCCGTGGATCTGGCCCTCGATGATCATCGGGTTGATGCGCGTGCCGCAGTCGTCCAGCGCGTAGAAGCGCCGCACCTTCACCTCGCCCGTGTACTTGTCGATGTCGACGACGCACACGTAGGCGCCGAAGGGATAGGTCAGGTTGGGCGGGTCGTAGTAGGCGACCGCGTTGAGGCCCTGCTCCATGCCTTCCGGCAGGTTGCCGGTGTGCGCGGCCATGCAGATCTCCTTCATGGTCTTGGCGGCGCCCGGGTTGCCCTTGACGGTGAAGCGGTCCACTTCCCATTCGAGGTCGCCCTCGCCCACTTCCAGCAGGTGCGCGGCGATCTGCTTCGCCTTCTCCTTGATCTTGCGCGCGGCCTTGGCGGTGGCGGCGCCCGACACCGGCGTGGAGCGCGAACCCCAGGTGCCGGCGCCGTAGGGCGCCTTGTCGGTGTCGCCCTCCTCCACCACGATGTCGCTGGCGGGCAGGCCCAGTTCGGTGGCGATGATCTGCGCGTAGGTCGTCGCGTGGCCCTGGCCCTGGCTCATGGTGCCCAGGCGCGCGATCACGCCGCCCGTGGGATGGACGCGGATCTCGCAGCTGTCGAACAGGCCGATGCCCAGGATGTCGCAGGCCTTGGTCGGGCCGGCGCCGACGATCTCGGTGAAGGTGGAGATGCCGATGCCCATCAGCTCGCCCTTCGCGCGCTTTTCCGCCTGCTCGCGCCGCAGCCCTTCGTAGTCGACCGCCTGGAGCACCTTCTCCAGCGCCGGCACGTAGTCGCCGCTGTCCAGCGTCCAGCCCAGCGAGGTGGTGTACGGGAACTGTTCCTTCTGCACGAAATTGCGCCGGCGGATCTCCGCCTTGTCGATGCCCAGCTTCTGCGCCAGCACGTCGATCATGCGTTCGATCAGGTACACCGCCTCGGTCACCCGCAGCGAGCAGCGGTAGGCCACGCCGCCGGGCGCCTTGTTCGTGTACACCGCGTCCACGCGGCAGTACGCGTTCGGGATCGCGTAGGAGCCGGTGCAGATCGAAAAGAGGCCGGCCGGGACCTTGCTGGCCGACACGTGCGAGTTGAAGGCGCCGTGGTCGGCCAGCGCCGTGAACCGCAGGCCCTTGATGTGGCCGTCGGCATCCGCCGCCAGCTCGCCGATGCCGTGGTAGTCGCGGGCGAAGCCGGTGGTGGAGATGTTGTCGATGCGCGATTCGATCCACTTCACCGGCACACCCGTGACGATCGAGGCGACGATCGCCACCACGTAGCCGGGATAGACCGGCACCTTGTTGCCGAAGCCGCCGCCGATGTCGCCGCCGACCACGCGGATCTTGCTTTCCGGGATGCCCGAAAGCATCGCCAGCACGGTACGCACCAGGTGCGGCGCCTGGCTGGTGAGGTAGACGGTGAGATTGCCGGTGGCCTTGCTGAAGGAGGCGACGCAGCCGCAGGTCTCCATCGGACAGGGGTGCACGCGCGGATTGAGGATTTCCTCGCGCACCGTGACCGCCGCGCCGTCGAAGGCGGCGTCCGCCGCCGCCTTGTCGCCCGCCTCCCAGGTGAAGATGTGGTTCGGGTGCGTGCGGGGGCCGTGCCCCACGTCCTTCTTCTCGGCGATGTCCTCGCGGATCACCGGCGCGTCGGCCGCCATGGACTTCTTCGGGTCGACGATCGCCGGCAACTCCTCGTAATCCACTTCCACCAGCGCGGCGCCGTCCGCCGCCGCATAGCGGTCGGTGGCCAGCACCATCGCCACCTCCTGCAGCTGGAAGCAGACCTTGCTGTCCGCCAGCACCGCCTGGACGTCGCCGCCGAGCGTCGGCATCCAGTGCAGGTTCACCGGCTTCAGGTCGTCGGCGGTCAGCACCGCCACCACGCCGGGCGAGGCCAGTGCCTTGCTCTTGTCGATGGATTTGATGCGCGCATGGGCGTAGGGACTGCGCACCAGCGCGCCGAACAGCATGCCCGGCAGCTTGATGTCGTCCACGTAGCTGCCCTGGCCGCGGATGAAGCGGGCGTCTTCCTTGCGCAGGAGGGAGGTGCCCATGCCCTGCAGGGCGTCCTCGCGTTGCCGGATGTCGGACAGGTCCATGGTCATGCTCCTTCGAGCTGCGCCGCCGCCAGCTTCTGCGCGGCCGACTGCACCGCCTTCACGATGGTCTGGTAGCCGGTGCAGCGGCACAGGTTGCCGGAGATCCAGTAGCGGATCTCCTCCTCGCTGGGATTGGGGTTCTCCTGGAGCAGCCGGTACGCCCGGGTGAGCATGCCCGGAGTGCAGTAGCCGCATTGCAGGCCGTGCTCCTCGTGGAAGGCCTGCTGCAGGGCGTGCAGCGTGCCGTTCTGCTCCAGCCCTTCCACCGTGACCATGCGCGCGCCTTCGCACTGCACCGTGAGCATGGTGCAGGACTTGACGGACATGCCGTCGACGTCCACGGTGCAGGCGCCGCAATGCGAGGTCTCGCAGCCGATGTGCGCTCCGGTATGCAGCAGCCGCTCGCGCAGCGTGTGGATCAGCAGCTCGCGCGGCTCCACCGCCACGTCGACTTCCTTGCCGTTGAGGATGAAGGCCACCAGGTGCTTGTTCGCCATGTCCGCTCCTTGTGCCGCGGGCTCAGGCCGCGCGCGATTGCGCCTTGAGGAGGGCGCGGCGGGTCATCTCCCCGGCCATCGCCCGCTTGTAGTCGGCGTCCCCGCGCTGGTCGGCGACGGGATCGCAGATGTCCATGGCCAGGCGCGCCGCCTCTCCGAGCGCCGCTTCGTCGAGCGGGCGGCCGACCAGCGCCGCTTCCGCCGCACTCGCCTTCAGGGGCGTGGGGCCGACGTTGGTCAGGGCGATGCTCACGCTGGTGACACGGCCGCGGTCCAT
>DASWUI010000402.1:0-3739 GCA_036401715.1 Ramlibacter sp.
GCCCGCGGCGAGCAGCGCCCCCGCAGGAATGCGGATGAAGGTGTGGATCGCGTCCCAGGCGCTGTCGATCACCGGCACCTTGTCCACGAGGAACTCCATGGCGAGCATGAAGCCCGCGGTCCCCATGACCCACGGGTGCTCGAGCACCTTGAGGCCCGGCGGCAGCTCGATGTAGTCGAAGTGGCCCAGCAGGCCCACCGCGCACACCACGAAGTAGAGGCGGATGCCGCTGGCCCAGGCCAGCAGCGAGGCCAGCACCACCGTCTGCAAGGTCTCCATCAGGACCTCCTTCGTTCCGCCAGGCCGACTACCGATCGACCGGCGCCGTGCCGATCCGTTCCTGCGCCGCCTTGCTCGCGGCGCGCTGGCTCACGAACACCACCGCCAGGAGCGCGAGCCCGATCGAGTCGGTGATGAGGCCCGGCTTGATCAGCAGCAGCGCCGCCGCCAACAGGGCCCCGCGCTCCCAGAGGCGCGCCTCGCGCAGAAGGTATCCCTGCAGCGCCGCGGCGAAGCACATGACGCCGATGGTGGCCGAAACGGCGCTGGTCAACACCGTGCCCAGGTCGCCGATCGTCAGCAGCGCCGGCTCGTAGACGAACATGAACGGGATGATGTAGACCGGCGCCGCCAGGCGAACGGCCTCGTAGCCGGCCTCCCACATGTTGGCCTTGGCGAGCCCCGCCGCGGCGAACACCGCCAGCGCCACGGGCGGCGTGATCGCCGACAGGATCGCGAAGTAGAACGCGAACATGTGCGCCGCCGGGGTCACCGCACCCAGCTTGATGAGCGCCGGCACCAGCAGCGCCACCATCACGATGTAGGCCGGCGTGGTCGGCATGCCCATGCCGAGGATGATCCCGGCCATCGCCGTGAGGATGAGCGCCAGCACCAGCGATTCCTGCGACAGCGCGATCACGAACTGCGTGAACACGATTCCCAGCCCGGTGATGGTCACGGCGCCGATCACGATGCCCGCGCAGGCGCACGCCATGGCGACCGCGAGCGTGTTCTTCGCCCCGTCGATAAGCGCGCCGATGATGCTGTCCCAGTGCAGGCCCTCGCGCGTCGTCTTGCGCAGCATGGCCACCGGCAGGGTCGCCAGCGTGCCGGCGAGCGCGCACAGGGGCGCGGAGTAGCCCATGATCAGGCCGACCAGCACCACCATGATGGGCGCGAAGAGGTGCCCGCGCTCCAGCATCACGCGCGAGAAGCGCGGCAGCTGGTCCTTGGGCACGCCTGCGAGCTTGCAGCGGCGCGCCTCGAAGTGCACCGCGAAGAAGAGCCCCACGTAATAGAGCAGCGCCGGCACCAGCGCCCACAACGCCACCTGGGCATAGGGCACCACGAGGAATTCGGCCATCACGAAGGCCGCCGCGCCCATGACCGGCGGCATGATCTGCCCGCCCGTCGAGGCCACCGACTCCACGGCTGCCGCGAACGGCGGGCGGAAGCCGGTGCGCTTCATGAGCGGGATGGTGATGGGGCCATCCACCATCACGTTGGCGACCGCGCTGCCGGAGACGGTGCCGAAGAGGCTCGACGAGATGATCGCCACCTTGCCCGGGCCGCCTGCGGTGTGACCGGTGAGCGACATCGAGAAATCCATGAAGAGCTGGCCCGTGCCGCTCCTTTCCATGAACGCGCCCAGCAGCACGAAGAGCATCACGTAGCTGGCCGATACCCCCAGCGTCGAGCCGAAGATGCCCTCGGTGGAGAAGTAGAGCTGCTCCATCAGCATCGGCATCTTCACGTTGGTGAAGAAGATCGCGTAGACGAGGAAGACCACGGCCGTGAGCGGCAGCGCCAGGCCGATCACCCGCCGCGTCGCCTCGAGGACCACGACCACCGCGACCACCGAGTAGATCATGTCCCAGGTGGTCAGCTCGTCGATGTAGATGATGCGGTTGATGAAGTATTCGTAGTTGATGAAGATGTGCAGCACCATCGCCCAGCCCGCCGCGAGCAGCGCCGCATCCACCAGGCGCCAGAGCGCGGAGCGATGGGGCGCGAGCGGAAACAGGATGAAGACCAGCGTGAGCGCGAACAGCAGGTGCGTGCCGCGGAAGATGAGCGCCTCGGGCGGGCCGAAGGCGGCGACGTACATGTGGTACAGGGACATCGCCACGGCGACCAGCGTGACGGCCCAGGCCAGCGCCTTGATCTGCGGCGCGGTGGACGGCAGCTCGTCGGAGATGACGGGCGTGGCGGGTTCGGACACCTTGTGCTTCCTCTCGGGTTGGCGCAAAAACGGGGCGGCTCGCGCCGCCCCGGCATTACGGCCGCGGTGCCGTTACAGCGCCCCGACTTCCTTGTAGAACTTCGCCGCGCCCTTGTGGAACGGCACACCGATGTCGATCGCCATGTCCTTGGGCGTGAGGCCGGCGATGGGCTTGACCACCGCCGCCATCACGTCCACGTTCTGCGCCATCGCCTTGGTCATCTTGTACACGGTGTCTTCCGGCAGGTCGCAGGCGGCCACGATGTGCGTGGAGTAGCCGATGACCTGCACGTCCTTGTCCTGCTTGGGATAGGTGCCCGCCTTGATCGTGAGCTTGTTGTAGCCCGCGTTCTCCTTCTTGAGCGCCGCCATCGTCTTGTCGTCGACCGGCAGCAGCTTCATGTCGCGGGCCGAGGCCAGGTCCATCACGGCGGAAGCCGGCGCGGTGGTGCCCAGGGTCATGATCTGGGCGTGGCCGTCCTTCATCATCGCCACGGCGTCGGTGTACGAGGCCTGGAAATTCGCCTTGGAAAGCGACTGGTAGCTCAGGCCGTTGATCTTGAGCACCGTATCGGTCAGCGCTTCCGCGGTGTTGCCCTTCGGCTGGGTCACCAGCGACTTGCCCTTCATGTCGGCGATGGAATTGATGTTCGCGTCCGCCAGCACCGCCACCTGGAAATACTGGGGATAGAGGTTGGCGACCTGGCAGACCTTGGTCACCTTCTTGGGGTAGGGCTTGCGCCCGGCCAGGCCGTCCACCGTGGTGGAGGAGTTGGCGAAGCCGATGTGCGCCTTGCCTTCGTCCACCCCGCGGACGTTGGCGATGCCCGCCCCGGGGGTCGCCTGGATCTGCAGGCCGGGAACGGCCCTTTCCCACATGTTCTTGAGCGCGCCGCCCAGCGGCACCCACGAGCCGCCCTGCGGGCCGGTCATCAGGGTCACCTGCTGCGCCGCCGCCGGCAGCGCCAGGGCCACGGCGCCCGCCAGGGCAACGGACTTCAAATGCTTGGCCATCTTCATGCTCTCACTCCTCGGATAGGGGTTGGGAGGCGCTCGGATGGCGCCTTCTACACCCGATTCTGTGGGGGCGCGCGGGCAGGGTCAAGCAGGGGTTTGGGCCCGGTCGGCACGGCTGGCCGCGAAGAGGCTGCGTCCGATCCAGCGCCAGAGGTCGCGACCGCCCGGCCCGGCGCCGTGGACACGGATCCTTCCGGCGGCGATCTCGGCCGCGGGCTGCGCATCGCCGGTCCAGATCTCGGTGAGCGCCCGGACCGTGGACTCAACGGCCACCGTCACGTCGTGGTCGGGATCATCCCGGCAGAGGTCGGCGACCCCCTTCTCCACCACGAGCCACCACTGGCGCTCGCCGCTGCGGGCATCGGTGAAGCGGAAGTGGATGACCACGCGGCGGTTTCTCGGGAATTCATCGAGCCGCGCGAAGCGGCGAATGTCCAACATCAGGAACCCGGCATCGAGCTGCGCGCGCTTGAGGCGGCTTCCGATCCATCGCGCGCCCCA
>DASWUI010000403.1:0-9683 GCA_036401715.1 Ramlibacter sp.
CCAGGTCGGCCTCTTCAACGTGGTGCACGCGATGAAGCGCTTCCAGGCGAATCCGCGGGACGACGCGAAGTTCTGGGAACCGGCCCCCCTGCTGCTGAAGCTGGCGCAGGAAGGCAAGACCTTCAGCTGAGCCCATGATCCGGCGCATCCTGCTTTTCGTGCTGGCGCTTCTGCTGCTGCTGGTGGCGGCGGTGGCCGTGAACACGCTGCGGCAGGGCTCGCGCCAGGTCGAGGTGGCCCCCGCGCCGGCCCTGGCGGTCGACGAGAAGGGCGTGGCGGACAAGCTGTCGGCAGCGATCCGCTTCCAGACGGTCTCCAGCCACGCGGACCCTTCGCTCAACGCCGGCGAGTTCCAGAAGCTGCACGCGCACCTGCGCGAACGCTTTCCGCGCGTGCATGCCTCGCTCCAGCGTGAGGTCGTGGGCGGCCTCACGCTGCTCTACACGTGGCCCGGCAGCGACCCGAACGCCAAGCCGATCGCCTTGCTCGCGCACCAGGACGTGGTGCCGATCGCGCCGGGCACGGAAGCGAAGTGGCAGGCCCCTGCGTTTTCCGGCGAGGTGAAGGACGGCTACGTCTGGGGCCGCGGCGCCTGGGACGACAAGGCCAACCTGGTCGCGCAGCTGGAAGCCGTGGAGATGCTGCTCGCCACGGGTTTCAAGCCGCGCCAGACCGTCTTCCTCGTGTTCGGCGCCGACGAGGAAGTCGGCGGCCTGCGCGGCGCGATGCAGGTGGTCAGGCTGCTGCAGGAACGCAAGGTGCGCCTGGACTTCGTGATCGACGAGGGCCTGCTGATCACCGAGGGCGTCATGCCCGGCCTGAAGCAGCCCGCCGCGCTGATCGGGATCGCCGAAAAAGGCTACCTGTCCGTGGTGCTCAAGGTGCCGGCCACGCCCGGCCACTCCTCGATGCCGCCCCCCAAGGGCACGAGCGCCATCGGCATGATGAGCGCGGCGCTGCGCCGGCTCGACGACGAGCAGCTGCCCGGCACCATCCGTGGCGTCGCGCGCGAGATGTTCGAGACCATCGCGCCGGAGATGGGCGGCTTCCAGCGCGTGGCGCTGTCCAACCTGTGGCTGTTCGGCCCGCTGGTGCAGGCGCAGCTCGAGAAGGCCGCCAGCACGAACGCGATGCTGCGCACGACCACGGCCCTGACCATCGTGAATGCCGGCAACAAGGACAACGTGATTCCCGGCGAGGCGCAGGCCACGGTGAATTTCCGCCTGCTGCCCGGCGACACCACGCAGTCCGTGATGCAGCACGTGCGCGGCAAGGCCGGGGAGCGCTTCGAGCTGATCGCGCTGCCCGGTGCCTCCGAGCCCTCGCCGGTGTCGCCGACGCAGTCGACCTCCTACCAGCTGATCAACCGCACGGTGCGCTCGCTGTTCCCCGGCACCCTGGTCGCTCCCGGCCTGATGGTCGCCGCGACCGACTCGCGCCACTTCGCACCCGTGTCGGACCACATCTACCGCTTCTCCCCGGTCCGCGCCAAGCCCGAGGACCTCTCGCGCTTCCACGGCACCAACGAGCGCATCTCCGTGGGCAACCTCGGCGAGCTCGTCCGCTTCTACCACCAGCTGCTGCGCAACCTGAACGCGCCGGCGCCCTGATCCGAACCCGTCCAGAAAGGCAAACCACCATGACCAAGGCCGTCATCGTCTCCACCGCCCGCACCCCCCTCACCAAGAGCTGGAAGGGCGCGTTCAACATGACGCACGGCGCGACGCTCGGCGGCCACGCCGTGAAGAACGCGCTGCAGCGCGCCGGCGTCGCGCCGGACGCCGTGGAGGACGTGATCATGGGCTGCGCCAACCCCGAAGGCGCCACCGGCGCCAACATCGCGCGCCAGATCGCGCTGATGGCCGACCTGCCGATCACCGTGTCGGGCATGACGGTCAACCGCTTCTGCTCCTCGGGCCTGCAGACCATCGCCATGGCTTCGCAGCGGATCCTGGCCGGCGAGGGCGAGGTCTACGTCGCCGGCGGCGTGGAGAGCATCTCCTGCGTGCAGCAGGAGATGAACCAGCACATGCTGCGCGACCCGGCGCTGGAGAAGAAGAAGCCGGAGATCTACTGGTCCATGCTGCAGACCGCGGAGCAGGTGGCCAAGCGCTACAACATCACGCGCGACGCCATGGACGAATACGGCGCGCGCAGCCAGCAGCGCGCCTGCGCCGCACTGGAGGCGGGCAAGTTCAAGGACGAGATCGCCCCCATCACCGTCAAGGCCGGCGTGGCCGATGCCGTGATGGGCCTGGTCACCAGGGAAGTCACCGTGTCGCAGGATGAAGGCCTGCGCCCGGGCACGACCAAGGAAGGCATCAGCGGCATCAAGCCGGCGCTGCCCGGCGGGGTGATCACCGCCGGCAACGCCAGCCAGTTCTCCGACGGGGCCGGCGCCTGCGTGGTGGTGAGCGAGGACTACGCGAGCCGCAACAACCTCAAGCCCCTGGGCCGTTTCCTCGGCTTCGCGGTGGCCGGCTGCGAGCCGGACGAGATGGGCATCGGCCCCGTGTTCGCCGTGCCCAAGGTGCTCAAGCGCCTGGGCCTGACCGTGCAGGACATCGACCTGTGGGAGCTGAACGAAGCCTTCGCCGTGCAGGTCATGTACTGCCGCGACAAGCTGGGCATCCCGGACGACCGCCTGAACGTCAACGGCGGCGCGATCGCCGTCGGCCATCCCTATGGCGTGTCGGGCCAGCGCCTGACCGGCCATGCGCTGATCGAAGGCAAGCGCCGCGGCGCCAGGCGCGTCGTGGTGACGATGTGCATCGGCGGCGGCATGGGCGCGGCGGGGGTGTTCGAAGTCCTGTAATTCCTTCGTCATCCCCGCGCAGGCGGGGACCCAAGGCGTCCTGAAAACGCCGCGAGCGGCGCGCGCTTGGGTCCCCGCCTGCGCGGGGATGACGGCATACGGCCATGTCTTCCCTGCGCCCCACGATCGACTTCCTCCTCTACGACTGGCTGAAGGCCGACGGCCTCACCCAGCGCCCCCGCTTCGCCGACCACTCCCGCGAAACCTTCGACGCCGTCCTCGACACCTGCGAGCGCATCGCGCGCGAGAAGTACGCGCCCTTCAACCGGCTGGTGGACACCGAGGAGCCACGCTTCGACGGCGAGAAGGTGATCCTGCCCAAGGCCACGCACGAGGCGCACGACGCCTACGTCGCCTCGGGCATGCTCAGCGCGGCCCAGGACTACGAGGAGGGCGGCATGCAGCTGCCCTACACGATCGAGGCCGCGGCCGGCACCTTCTTCGCCACCGCCTCGGTGAGCATCGGCGGCGGCCTGCTCACCAAGGGCAATGCCAACCTGCTGATGGTGCACGGCACCGGCCTGCAGAAGGAAGTGTTCGCGCGCAACGAGTTCAGCGGGCGCTTCTCCGGCACCATGGCGCTGTCGGAGCCGCAGGCGGGCTCCTCGCTGTCCGACATCACGACCCGTGCCACGCCCGACGGCCCGGACTTCGAGGGCGACCCGCTGGGCCCGCGCTACCGCCTCAAGGGCCACAAGATGTGGATCTCGGCCGGCGAGCACGAGCTCGCCGAGAACATCGTGCACCTGGTGCTGGCGAAGATCCCGGGGCCGGACGGCAAGCTGATCCCCGGCACGCGCGGCATCTCGCTGTTCATCGTGCCCAAGAAGCTGGTGGACACCGAAGGGCGCCTGACCGGCGAGCGCAACGACGTGGCGCTGGCGGGCCTGAACCACAAGCTGGGCTGGCGCGGCACCACCAACACGCTGCTGAATTTCGGCGAAGGCAAGTACCCGGTCCGTGGCGGTGCCGGCGCGATCGGCTACCTCGTGGGCAAGCCGCACGAGGGCCTGCGCTGCATGTTCCACATGATGAACGAGGCGCGCATCGGCATCGGGCTGGCCGCGACCGCGCTGGGCCTGGCGGGCTACTACGCCTCGCTCGAGTACGCGAGGAACCGTCCGCAGGGCCGCCCCGTCGGGCCCGCGGGCAAGGACCCCTCGCAGCCGCAGATCCGCATCATCGAGCACGCGGACGTCAAGCGCATGCTGCTGGCGCAGAAGTCGTATTGCGAGGGCGCGCTGGCGCTGCTGCTGCACTGCGCCCGGCTGGTCGACGAACAGCACACGGGCACGCCGGAGGCCGCCGAGGAGGCGCGCCTGCTGCTGGAGGTGCTGACGCCGGTGGCCAAGAGCTGGCCCAGCGAGTTCTGCCTGGAGGCCAATTCGCTCGCGATCCAGGTCCACGGAGGCTACGGCTACACGCGCGACTTCCCGGTGGAGCAGTACTGGCGCGACAACCGCCTGAACATGATCCACGAGGGCACGCACGGCATCCAGGCCGCGGACCTGCTGGGACGCAAGGTGGTCATGGAAGGCGGCAAGGGCCTGCAACTGCTGGCCGCGCGCATCGATGCGACCATCGCGAAGGCGATCCAGCAGCCGCACCTCGCCCAACATGCCAACGCCCTGGGCGAGGCGCTGCAGAAGGTCGGTGCCGCGACCAAGTCGGCATGGGCCACCGGCCATCCCGCGGATGCGCTCGCGAACGCTGTTCCCTACATGCAGGCCTTCGGCCACCTCGTGATTGCCTGGACCTGGCTGGACGTCCTGCTGACACTGCCGGCGAACGCCGCAGCGCCGGCCGACGAAGGCCGCGTCCGCGCGGCGCGCTACTTCTTCCACTACGAACTGCCGAAGCTCGGCGCCTGGCTGCGGGTCGTGGAGACGCGCGATCCCACCTGCGCCACCATGCCGGAGGAGGCGTTCTGATGGCGACCGAACGCACGCTCGCCCGCCTGGACGCGCTCGCCTGGGTCCTGATCTACGGCGGCCTGTTCGCCCTGGTGCTGGGCATCGCCTCGCGCGAGGAGACGGTGATCGGGGGCTGGAGCCTCTCGCTCATCGGCCTCGCCACCGCCATCGCCGGCGTGGTTCTGATCGTGGTGCGGGCGCGCCTCGGTGAGCCGCGCGGCGCACAATCGGCTTCCGACAAGGACAAGGAGACTTCATGACCCGCACCGTGCAGCAGCTGTTCGACCTCACGGGCAAGAACGCCCTCGTCACCGGAGGCTCGCGCGGCCTCGGCCTGCAGATGGCCCACGCGCTGGGCGAAGCGGGCGCCAGGATCATGCTCAGTTCCCGCAAGGCGGGCGACCTCGAGGAGGCCGCGGCCGACCTGCCGGCCGCCGGCATCGACGCCCGCTGGATCGCCGCCGACTGCTCGCGCGAGGAGGACATCCGCAGGCTGGCCGACCAGACCATGGAGCGCATGGGCGAGATCGACGTCCTGGTGAACAACGCCGGCGCCGCCTGGGGCGCGCCCGCGGAGGAGCACCCGGTGGAAGCCTGGGACAAGGTCATGAACCTCAACGTGCGCGGCTATTTCATCCTCAGCCAGCACGTCGCCCGGCGCAGCATGATCCCGCGCAAGTCCGGCCGCATCATCAACATCGCCTCGATCGCCGGCCTGGGCGGCAACCCGCCGGAGATGACCACGCTGGCCTACAACACCTCCAAGGGGGCCGTGATCACCTTCACCCAGGCGCTGGCCTGCGAGTGGGGCAAGTACGGCATCAACGTCAACGCCATCTGCCCGGGGTTCTTCCCGAGCAGGATGACCAGGGGCACGCTGGACCGCATCGGCGTGGACAAGCTGGCCGAGAACGCGCCGCTGCGCCGGCTGGGCGACGACGAGGACCTCAAGGGCATCACCTTGCTCTACGCGTCGGATGCCGGCAAGCACGTCACGGGCCAGTGGCTGGCGGTGGACGGCGGCGTGTCCGTGGTGACGGGAGGCTGACGCGTGGGCACTCCCAAGCTGTTCGGCGTCGAGATTCCCTTCGTCCACCACCTGGGCTTCGAGCTGGTGAAGATGGAAGGCGGGGAGTCGGAGCTGCAGTACCTGCCGAAGCACGAGCACATGAACTCCTTCCTGGTGACGCACGGCGGCGCGATCATGACGCTGCTGGACGTGACCATGGCCACGGCCGCCCGCAGCATCGACCTGGAAACGGGGGTGGTCACGATCGAGATGAAGACCACCTTCATGCAGCCCTGCAAGGGCCTGCTGACCGGCCGCGGCCGGCTGATGCACCGCACGAAGTCCATGGCCTTCACCGAGGGCACCGTCTACGACGCCGAGGGCAAGGCGTGCGCCCATGCCACCGGCACCTTCAAGTACGTCCGGCGGCCGGCGCCCACGGCGCCCGCCAACACCATTTCCACCGACTGAGGAGGCTCCCATGCCGAAGAACAAGCAGATCCTGCTGGACAACCGCCCCGAGGGCGAAGCGAAGGCCTCCAACTTCAGGCTGGTGGCGACCGACACCCCGCCGCTGAAGGAAGGCGAGGTGCTGGTGCGCCACCATTTCCTCAGCCTCGATCCCTACATGCGCGGGCGCATGAACGACGCCAAGAGCTATGCCGCGCCGCAGGAGCTGGGCAAGGTGATGCAGGGCGGCACGGTGGGCGAGATCGTGGAGAGCCGCAATCCGCGCTACGCCGTGGGCGACAAGGTGGTCGGCATGGGCGGCTGGCAGGAGTACAGCGTGGTCAACGCCGACCAGCCCGGAGCCGTGCGCAAGGTGGACACCACGCACGTGCCGCTGTCGCACTACCTGGGCGCGGTCGGCATGCCCGGCGTCACCGCCTGGTACGGGCTGAACCGGATCATCGAGCCGAAGGCGGGCCAGACCGTGGTGGTCAGTGCCGCCAGCGGCGCGGTCGGCAGCGCGCTCGGCGCGCTGGCCAAGGCGCGCGGCTGCCGCGCGGTGGGCATCGCCGGCGGCCCGGACAAGTGCCGCTACGTGACCGGGGAACTGGGCTTCGACGCCTGCATCGACTACAAGCAGCACGGCGACGCGCACTCGCTGTCGCGCGCGCTGAAGGAGGCCTGCCCGCAGGGCATCGACGGCTACTTCGAGAACGTCGGCGGCATGGTGATGGACGCGGTGATGCTGCGCATGAACGCCTTCGGCCGCATCGCCCTGTGCGGAATGATCGCCGGCTACGACGGCAAGCCCATCCCCATGTCCTTCCCGCAGCTGATCCTGACCAACCGGCTGCTGGTGCAGGGCTTCATCGTCAGCGAGCACATGGACGTGTGGCCGCAGGCGCTGCAGGAACTGGGCACGCTGGTGGGTACGGGCAAGCTGCGGCCGCGCGAGTCGGTGGCGCAGGGCCTGGAGTCCGCGCCCGAAGCCTTCCTGGGGATGTTGAAGGGGAAGAACTTCGGCAAGCAGCTGGTGAAGCTGGCCTGAGCATGCCATGGCTGCCGTCCTGCGCGCCGGCGAGGAGTTCCGCGAGGACCTGCGGGCCCCCGGGGCGCGCACCGCGCAGGCGCGGCGGCTGCTGACGCCGGCGGAACTGGCGCCGCTGACGAGGCTGTCCACGGCGCGCTCGCTGCTGGCGATCGGGCAGACCTTCGGGCTGGTCGCGGCGGCGATCGCGCTGGCGCTGCTCACCTGGCCCAGCGCATGGGCGGTGCTGAGCGTCATGGTCATCGGGGTCGCGCAGCACGGCCTGTTCATCCTGGCGCACGAGGCGGCGCATTACCGGCTGTTCGCCGACCGCCGCGCGAACGACCTGGCCGGCCGCGCGATCGGCATGGCAGGCGGCGTGTCGATGTGCACGTACCGCGTTACCCACAGGCTGCACCACAACAACCTGTACTCGGAGGAAGACCCCGACACCGCGATCCACGGCGGCTACCCGCGAGGCCGCGGCTACCTCCTGGACAAGCTGCTGCGGGACCTGGCCGGGCTGAACGCCTGGAAGACCTTCGCCTACTTCTTCGGCGCGCCCGCCATCAACGAAGACACGCGGCGGGCGATCCGGCCGCTGGACGACACCTCCCCGGAGCTGCGCGCCGCCGCGCGCCGCGACCGCTGGTGGGTGGCGGGCTTCCACCTGGCCGCGCCCGTGCTGGCCTGGCTGGCGGGGGGGCCGCGCGGCCTGGGCCTGTACCTGCTGCTGTGGGTGCTGCCCCTGCTGACCGTGCTGCAGCCCATCCTGCGCCTGCGCGCGATCCTGGAGCACGGCGCCGTGCAGGACCTCGGCTCGCCGCTCACGGCGGCCCGGACCAACCGCACCTGGGGTTCGCCGCTGAACCGGCTGGCCCGCGCCGTCCTGTTCCCGCACCACGTGAACTTCCACCTGGAGCATCATCTCTATCCGGCGGTCCCGCATTACCACCTGCCGCGGCTGCACGCGCTGCTGCGGCAGAAGGGGGCGCTCGAGGGCGCCGAGGTGCGCGACGTGCGCGCCACGTGGGATCTCGTGTATGCCGAGAGGAGGCACCGTGACTGACCTGACGCACGAAGTCTTCAACCAGCCCGAACCGCTGGTGGACTACAACCTGTTCGAGACCAACCGGCCGCTGCGCGACGCGGTGAAGTTCAATGCCCCTGGACTGGATACGGCGCCGCTGCGCGAACTCGGCGCGCTCGCCGGCACCGCCGAGATGCAGGCGAACGCCCGGCTCGCCAACACCTTCACGCCGCAGTTGCGCACGCACGACCGCTTCGGCCACCGCATCGACGAGGTGGAATTCCATCCCGGCTACCACGCGCTGATGTCGGCCGCGGTGCAGGCCGGGCTGCACGGCACGCCCTGGGCGGCTCCCCCTTCCCCTCTGGGGGAGGGCCGGGGAGGGGGCGCGGCGCACGTGCTGCGGGCGGCCGGCTTCATGCTGTTCACGGAGCTCGAGCCCTCCATCCTCTGCCCCATCTCCATGACCTATGCCGTGACGCCCGCGCTGCGCGGCAACCCGGCGATCCACCGCGACTGGGAAGACAGGCTCACGAGCCGCAGCTACGACCCGCGCCTCGTGCCCTGGACCCAGAAGTCCGGCGTGACGATGGGCATGGGCATGACGGAAAAGCAGGGCGGCTCCGACGTGCGCGCCAACACGACGCAGGCCGAGCGCGACGGCAGCGACGGCTGGGGCGAGCGTTATCGGGTCACCGGCCACAAGTGGTTCCTGTCGGCGCCCATGTGCGACGCCTTCCTGGTGCTGGCGCAGACCGGCTCCGGCCTGAGCTGCCTGTTCATGCCGCGCGTGCTGCCGGATGGCAGCCGCAACGCCCTGCGCATCCAGCGCCTGAAGGACAAGCTGGGCAACAAGGCCAACGCCAGCTCGGAAGTGGAATTCCACGGTGCCACCGCCTGGCTGGTGGGCGAGGAAGGCCGCGGCGTACCCCGGATCCTGGAGATGGGCACGATGACGCGGATGGACTGCGCGCTGGGCACCAGCGGCCTGATGCGCCACGCGCTGGCGCTCGCCCTGAACCACACCGCGCAGCGCAGCGCCTTCGGCAAGCCCCTGATCGAGCAGCCGCTGATGCGCAACGTGCTGGCCGACCTCGCGCTGGAAAGCGAGGCGTCGACCGCCCTGGCGCTGCGCCTGGCGCGTGCCTTCGACCGCCGGCAGGACGCTCACGAGGCGTCGATCGCGCGCGTGCTGACGCCCATCGCCAAGTTCTGGATCTGCAAGCGCGGCAGCCACTTCGCCCAAGAGGCGATGGAGTGCCTCGGCGGCAACGGCTACGTGGAAGAGGGCGGCGAGGGCATCATGGCGCGCATCTACCGCGAGATGCCGGTCAATTCGATCTGGGAAGGCGCGGGCAACATCATGGCGCTGGACCTGCTGCGCGCGATCCGCAAGGCGGACGCGGGCGCCGCGCTGGCGCACGAACTCGCGCCCGCCA
>DASWUI010000404.1:0-2105 GCA_036401715.1 Ramlibacter sp.
CAGGAACTGCGTCTGCAACTGGTCGCGCGCGGAAGTCCGGAAGATGTAGCTCTGCGCCGGCGGGTACTTGGCAGTGATCGCGGTGCCGGTGGCGCAGGTGACGATCAGGATGTGCTTGTTGTTCTGGAACACGTCCAGCGCCTTCATCGCCACCCCGGTGTTGCAGAAGCCGATGGTGGCCGTCACCTTCTCCTTCAGCACCAGTTCCTCGGCGTGCTTCAGGCCGGTGTCGTTGTCGGCCTTGTCGTCGCGGATCACGAGCTCCAGCGGGCGGCCGAGATAGCCGCCCACCTGGTTGATCTCCTGCACCGCCACCTGAGCGCCGATGCGGGCGCTGTTGCCCATGTCGGCGGACCCGCCCGTCAGCGGGAAGATGAGGCCGATGCGGATCGGCTGGGCCTTGGCCTGGACCTGGACCTGGGCTGCAGCCAGCCCCGGCAGGGACAGGGCGGCGGCAAGGAAGGCCGTCGCCAGTGCGGCACGCTTCATGGGGTCTCCTCCTCCGGTTCGGTAACACGAAGTTACACGCAGGAGGCGGGCGCCGCAAGGCAACTAGCTCACGCTTGCGCGCTCTTTGAGCAGCAGGCGCCAGCCCGGAGACGCGAAATCCGCAGTCAGTGGCCCTGGCGCAAGGCCCGCAGGGTGTCTTCCATGGCGGGGAATACCGGGTTGCGGATGGATGCAGCCGCGTCGTCCCCGGCCCCGGGACGCGCATGCAGCGTCATCGCCAGGTAGGGCACCACGCTGTGCGCGCCGAAGCCCCAGCGGCGGCCTTCCGGCAGCAGGCGGGCCTGGGTTTCGGGGGGACGGGAAGCACGCATCATGGCTGGGGGCTCGACGCCTCGAGTGTCGCACAGCACCCCGGCGCCGCACTACCGTTTTTTCGAGTGAGGGAGCGTGCCGCGACGGGAATAATCCCAGCACCGCGCACGAAAGTTCAAGCGGAAGTAAGCAGCAGCGCGATGGCCGTCCAGAGCAGGAGCGACGCGCCCCCGGAGAGCCACAGGGCAGCTTCGCCGAACAGGCCGGCGCCGGCTTCCGCCGGCATGCCCCGCGATGGCAACAGGGGTACGGCTTCCGCACGCGATTCGCGTTCATCCGGCATGGCGGCTCCTTGTCCAGGGACAGCGCATGCTAGGAACCGGCCGCGCGGGCGCCTGTGGGAGAAATCCTTCGCGCGCTGTAGTCGCCGCTCCGCCGGGCACGCGAGCCGCCGGCGTCCGACGCACCGGCGCGCGGGCCACCTACATCCGGGCATCGCCTCAGCGCTAAGGTCCGTGGCCTCACGAGGACAAGCCATGGCTTCAGACGGCCCGAGGATCCCCATTCCACTGCGCACGAGCGCCGACCGCCGCCGCGCCGACCGCTTCGTCGCTGCCATGCCGGTGACGGTGGACGGCCAGCAGGGCACCACCCGGGACCTCAGCGCGTCCGGCCTTTCCTTCCATGCCGACCGCCCCTACCCGCCGGGTACCGTGGTGGAGGTCGTGATCGAGTACCTGCTGGACGGGCACCAGTACCCCCTGCGCTGCCAGGTGGAGGTGGTGCGCAGCGAAGCGAACGACCAGGGCTACACCATTGGCGCCCGGCTCTTGCCGCAATCGCGGGGGCAGGAAGTGGCAGTGGGCGGCGAGAGCGCCACGGCGGCGCGCGGCGTCCCCTACCTGCGCAGGGTCGACTAGCGCTGCGGCGGCGAGGCCGCCTCCTCCTCGCCCTCGGTGCTTGCGCCCGTACAGGGTGAATTCGAGCGAGAGGCCGCCGCCGATGCCCGCGGGCCTGCAATCACGCGCAGGGTCCATCACGCGGCCCGCGGCGGCGGCACAATGAAGTCGATGCACCTGCCCTGGCTCCAACCCGGCGATCCCTTCCCCGACCCGTCCCAGGCATGGGACCACAAGCAACCGGCGCCCGGCCTGCTCGCCGCGGGCGGCGCGCTGGACATCGACAGCCTGCAGCGCGCCTACGCGAGCGGCATCTTCCCGTGGTTCAGCGAAGGCCAGCCCATCCTGTGGTGGAGCACCGACCCGCGCATGGTGCTGTTCACCGACGAATTCAAGCTCCACCGTTCCCGGCGCAAGACGCTCGCGCGCTTCGCCGCGGACCCG
>DASWUI010000405.1:0-1872 GCA_036401715.1 Ramlibacter sp.
TCGCTGCCGGAGCGCGTGAAGGAGCGATTGCTCGCGACGGCCGACCAGCGCCTGAACAAGCAGGGCGTGCTGGTGATCAAGGCGCAGGCGTCCCGCAGCCAGGAGCAGAACAAGGCGGCGGCCATGGAGCGCCTGAACGAACTGGTGGAGGAGGCCGCGCGGCCGGTCGTTCCGCGCAAGCCGACGAAGCCGACCTACGGCTCGAAGCTGCGGCGCCTGGAGTCGAAGGCGCAGAGGAGCAGCGTGAAGGCGGGGCGGGGGAAGGTTCAGGACTGATGCAGGGGCGCGGGCGTGGGCCGCTGCATCGCCGGCGACCCGGCCAGCATCGCGTCCGCCGGCGGCAGCATCGACGAACGCGGCACGACGGCATCGAGCGGACTGCGCGCCGCACCGGCTGCCGCCTTGATCACGTGCGTGTAGATCATGGTGGTGCTCACGTCGCTGTGGCCCAGGAGTTCCTGCACGGTGCGGATGTCGGTGCCGAGCTGCAGCAGGTGGGTGGCGAAGCTGTGGCGCAGGGTGTGCGCGGAGATGCGCTTGTCGATCCCGGCCACGGCAACGGCCTTGCCGATGGCACGCTGCAGCCGCTCTTCGTGGACGTGGTGCCGGCGGATCACGCCGGAGCGGGGATCGGTGGAGAGCGTGGGTGAGGGAAACACCCAGAACCAGCCCCAGGCCTGGCCGAGCCTCGGATACTTGCGTTCGAGCGCGTGCGGCACGTCGACCCCGCCGCACTGCCCGCGCCTGTCCTGTTCCCACCGCACGCGCGCCGCGGCGATCTGCGCGCGCAGCTCGGGCTGCAGCACCTGCGGCAGCATCACGACGCGGTCCTTGTTTCCCTTGGCCTCCCGAACGATGATCGCCTGCCGCGCGAAATCGACATCCTTCACGCGCAGCCGCACGGCTTCCATCAGGCGCATGCCGGTGCCGTACAGCAGGCGCGCCATGAGCCGCATCTCGCCGGGCATGCAATCGAGCAGGCGCAGCACTTCATCGGGCGCGAGCACCGCCGGAATGCGCCGCTTGCCGGAGGGACGCTGGAGATCGTGCATCCACGGCAGTTCGATGCCCAGCACCTCGCGATAGAGGAACAGCACGGCGCTGAGGGCCTGGTTGTGCGTGGAGGGAGAAACGTGCCGGTCTGTCGCCAGCATGGTGAGGAAGGCCTGCACCTCGCGCGCGCCCATGTCGCGCGGATGCTTCAATGCATGCCACCGGATGAAGAAACGAATCCAGTAAAGATAGGCCTTCTCTGTGCGAAGGCTATAGTGCAGATAGCGCGCCCGCTCCCGCACCTGGTCCAGCAAGCGCGTGGACGGGGCGGTGGAAGCGGTGCGGGTTTGCACGGCGGATTTATACTGGATGAAAATACAGTATAGCAATCGAAATCCAGCGTGCAAGCGGCATGCGCGGTGCCAAGGGAGGCAGGCGATGGGCGGCGGTGACTTTATCCGGCAGCTTTATCCGGCATGGTTTCAGGGTGCCGGGTTGCGGTCTATCAGGTCGCGAGTTATTGCAGTTGTTATCCGGCACCTGGGCGGGAAAGGCTTGCGCGGGCAAGTACTTGCATCGGGCGGGTCGGCGGCTTTATCTCGGGGTTGCGGGATAAGAGCTGGGATGGTGCGGTCTATATTACGTTAGACCTCACATGGTGCTCCTCGCGATCACTGCCGCCGGCCTCGAAGATGCGCTCCGCCTAGCTGCGGCGGACGGCCTTTCCGTCTGGTGCGGGTCGGACGCGATATCCGAGGCTGACTACCGTGCCAGGCGAGCCCGAAGCCTCTCGCGATTCATCTACCCACTTCAAGGCGCAGATTCTGAGACTCTCACGGATGCGATCAGCACACTCGAGGAGCATCATCCTGGCGAGAC
>DASWUI010000406.1:0-2236 GCA_036401715.1 Ramlibacter sp.
CGGGCAGCGCGAGGCGCGCGCCGCTCGCGAGGGGCTCCGCGCAGTGCAGGCGCGGCACTAGACCCGCCCGAAGGCGAAGCCACTGACCGCGTCGCTGCCCTCGACCTCGTCCACCAGGCGCGCCAGCGGCGCCAGTTCGCGGTAGCGGCCGGCGGTGGCGCGGATGTAGGCGATGAAGCGCGGCGCGTCGGCCAGGTACTTCGGCTTGCCGTCGCGCAGGGTCAGGCGCGCGAAGATGCCGGCCACCTTCAGGTGGCGCTGCAGGCCCATCCACTCGACGGCGCGGTAGAACTCGCCGAAGTCGGGGTCCACCGGCAGGCCCGCCTTGGCCGCCTTCTCCCAGTAGCGGACCGTGATGTCCAGCACGAACTCCTCGTCCCAGCTGAGGAAGGCGTCGCGCATCAGGCAGGCGATGTCGTAGGTGATGGGGCCGTACACCGCATCCTGGAAGTCCAGCACGCCCAGGCGCGGCTCGGCCGGGTCGCGCGGCATCATCAGGTTGCGCGGCATGAAGTCGCGGTGCACGTACACGCTGGAGGCCGCCAGGTTGCGCTGCATGATCAGGCGGAACTGCGCGTCCAGGGTCTCGCGCATCTTCGGCGCGATCTCGATGCCGCGGTGCTTCTGCAGGTACCAGTCGGGGAACAGCGCCAGCTCGCGCGCCAGCAGCGCCTCGTCGTAGGGCGGCAGCACGCCGGGTTGGGAGGCCAGCTGCCAGGCGACCAGGGCATCGACCGCCCGCAGGTAGAGGGCTTGCGTGGCACGCATCTGTTGCGCATCGACCACTTCGATCATGGTCTGGGTGCCCAGGTCGTCCAGCAGCATGAAGCCCAGCGGTTGGTCCCAGGCCAGCACGCGCGGCACGTGCAGTCCGGCTTCGGCCATCAGCCGCGCCACCTTCACGAACGGCGCGCAGTCTTCCCGCTCGGGCGGCGCGTCCATGATGATGAAGCTGGCGCCGGCGCCGTCCACCCGCAGGTAGCGGCGGAAGCTGGCGTCGGCCGAGGCCGGGCGCACCGTGTCCGGGCGCAGCTCATGGGCTGGGGCGACGCGCCGCAGCCAGTCGTGGAAGGCGGCTTCGCGCCGCGGGTCGCTCCAGGCAACCGGGGAGGGGGATGGCGCGGAATCGCTCATGGATAATCGATTCTACAAATCCAACGTGGCGCGCCCCGCGGCGCCCGGGTTCCCCACCCCGATGCATCACCCAAGAAACAAGGCGTCCATCGCCCGCTTTGCCCTGAGTCCGGTGGCGATGGTCGCGGCGGCCCTGCTGCAGCCGCCGGCCGCGCAGGCGCAGGACCAGGCGGTCACCGAGCCCTCGCCCCGCCTCAAGGGCAGCCCGGTGCTGCGCGAGGACATCCCGCCCGAGACCCGCTCGCAGCTGCCCACCTTCGTGGAAGGCGACCGCATCCAGGGCCGCACCGACCTGGAGACCTCGGTCGAAGGCAACGCCGTGCTGCGCCGGGGCGACACGGTCATCCGCGCCCAGCGGCTGGAATACAACCAGCCCCGGGACCTGGCCCGCGCCACCGGCGACGTGCGCATCAACAAGGCCGGCAACGTCTTCGAAGGCCCGCTGCTGGAGCTGGAGGTGGATGCCTTCCAGGGCTTCTTCAACGAGCCGCGCTACCGCTTCCTGCGCAACGACGCCTACGGCCAGGCCGACCGGGTCGACTTCCTGGACGAGAAGCGGGCCATCATCCGCAACGCCACCTACACGACCTGCCAGCGGCGGCCCGGCCCGAGCTGGATGCCCGACTGGATCCTGCGGGCCGCCTCGATCTCGCTGGACCAGCAGGAGGAGACCGGCTACGCCGAGGGCGCCGTGCTGCGCTTCATGGGCGTGCCCATCCTGCCGGTGCCGGCGCTCAGCTTCCCGCTGGGCGACAAGCGCAAGTCCGGCCTGCTGCCGCCCACCATCGGCCTGGACAGCAAGAGCGGGCTGGAGCTGACGCTGCCCTATTACTGGAACATCGCGCCCAACCGGGACGCGACGCTCTATCCCACGCTGATGAGCAAGCGCGGCATCGACCTCGGTGCCGAGTTCCGCTACCTCGAACCCAACTACGAGGGCATCCTGCGCGGAAACTACCTGCCGGGCGACCGCCTGCGCAACGGCCAGGACCGCTGGGGCTTCACGGCGCAGCACACCCAGCCGACGCTGGCCCTGCCCGCGTTCGGGCCCTCGAGCCTCTACCTGAACCTCAACCGCGTCAGCGACGACAACTACTGGCGC
>DASWUI010000407.1:0-8782 GCA_036401715.1 Ramlibacter sp.
GTGAAGAAACGCCGCGCCCGATGACCCCTGCTTGCCCAAGCGTATTTACAGTTGGTAACTCCTTGGGCTATATTGGTTTCCGACTCGGCCACGAGAGCCCGAGGAGGGAATCCATGACGATCGAGGTCCCCGTGCTCCGCCTGGGGCTGGCGGGGTATACCGAGGCGCAACAGAAGCTGGCAGCCGAAGCCGCGGCAGCGGCCAGGGGAGCGCGCGCACGCTGGGAGCTCGGCGCCTTCGCCGACGCCGATGCCTGGTGGCTGGAAGGCAGCCGCACGGTGCTGATGTCCAACCAGCACCTGCGCGTGCAGCCGGCCGTGCCGTCCGGCCGCTCCGTCCAGCTCGCGCTGGCCGACGTCGACCGGCCGGTCGCGTTCTCGCTGCCGATCACCGCCCCCGGCTTCAAGCCGGCCGTCACCTTCCCGATCGGCGACCGCGACGCCGGCGCGCGCGTGCTCAACCAGTTCGCCGAGTGGATGACGACGATGCTGTCCCAGTTCGCGCTGGCCTCGAGCATCGCGGACAACCAGCCCAGCCTGGGCTCGGGCGCCTGGGAGGTGCTGCGCGGCAGCGACCTGCTGGCGGTGGTGGACCTGAAGCTCGGCTCGGGCGTGATGCCGGGCGTGACCTCGAAGGATTTCGCCGAGGCGAGCTGGTGCATCCGCGACCACGGCGCGGTGGTGATCCCGCCGAACTACGCCCGCGCCAGCGTGTCCCTGCTGATGTGGCAGTACGCGCAGCGCACCGAACGCGACCTGCTGCCGCCGCATTACCGCGACCAGCCGCTGTACTTCCGCCGGCCGCCGCGCCTGCCGCAGCGGCAGGTGAAGGACGCGCACCTGCTGATCGTGCGCGAGCTCGCCGCCAACCCCGGCATGAACTTCAACGGCCTGCAGCAGGCCACCGGCTTCGCCGCGGAGCCGCTGACGCGCGTGCTCTCGGCGCTGTACGTGGTGGGCTCGATCACTTCCAACCCCAAGCGCGCCATGCCCGGCGGGCAGCGCCCGCGCGAGCTCTCGGCCGGCAGCGAGCAGGGCTCCTGCAGCGTGGTCATGGACTCGACGCCGCGGCCGTCCGACCTGCCCGGCCGGCCCCTGTCGGACATGACGGCGCCGCTGCCGCTGATGCCTTCGGAGCGCTGAAGCCCCGCGCTTCCGGCTAGCCGGCAGTGCCCAGCGTCTCCAGCAGCTTCGCGTGGATGCCGCCGAAGCCGCCGTTGCTCATGCACAGGATGTGGTCGCCGGGGCGCGCCGCCGCCACCACCAGCTTCACCAGTTCCTCGATGTTCCGGCCGATGCGTGCCTTGTCGCCCATGGGCGCGAGCGCATCCGCCGGATCCCAGCCCAGCCCGCCCGCATGGCAGAAGGACAGGTCGGCCTGCTCCAGGCTCCAGGGCAGCTGGGCCTTCATCGTCCCGAGCTTCATCGTGTTGCTGCGCGGCTCGAACACGGCCAGGATGCGCTGCTTGCCCACCTGCCGGCGCAGGCCGTCGATGGTCGTGCGGATGGCGGTGGGGTGGTGGGCGAAGTCGTCGTAGACCGTGATGCCGTTGGCGACGCCGCGCACTTCCATGCGCCGCTTGACGTTGCGGAACTCGCGCAGCGCGGTGGCCGCGGTCGTGGGCGTGACGCCCACGTGCTGCGCGGCGGCGATGGCGGCCAGCGCGTTGAGCTGGTTGTGCACGCCGCCCACGTCCCACTGCACCTGGGCGACGCGGTGTCCCTGCTCCAGCACGTCGAAGCGCGTGGGCTCGCCTTCCGCGCGGAAGTCGCTCACCGCCGCGCCGAAGCTGCGCACCTCGCTCCAGCATCCCTGGTGCAGCACGCGCGCGAGACTCTCCTCCAGCCCGTTGACCACGATGCGGCCGGTGGACGGGATGGTGCGCACGAGGTGGTGGAACTGCCGCTCGATGGCGGCCAGGTCGTCGAAGATGTCCGCGTGGTCGAACTCGAGGTTGTTCAGGATCGCGGTGCGCGGCCGGTAGTGGATGAACTTGCTGCGCTTGTCGAAGAAGGCGGTGTCGTACTCGTCGGCCTCGATCACGAACGGCGTCAGGGGACGCGCCATGTTCCCCAGGCGCGCCGACAGGCCGAAGTTGAGCGGGACGCCGCCCACCAGGAAGCCGGGCTGCAGGCCGGCGTGCTCGAGGATCCAGGCGAGCATGGAGGTGGTGGTGGTCTTGCCGTGCGTGCCGGCGACGGCCAGCACGTGCCGGCCTTGCAGGACGTTCTCGGCCAGCCACTGCGGCCCGCTGGTGTAGCGCAGGCCCTGGTCGAGGATCGCTTCCATCAGCGGGTAGCGCGGCGTGCCATCCGGCAACCGCGCGCGCGAGACCACGTTGCCCACGACCCAGACGTCCGGCTTCAGGGAGAGCTGTTCGGTGCCGAAGCCTTCGATGAGGTCTATGCCCAGCGCGCGCAGCTGGTCGCTCATGGGCGGGTACACGCCGGCGTCGCAGCCGGTGACCTGGTGGCCCGCCTCGCGGGCGAGCGCGGCCAGTCCCCCCATGAACGTGCCGCAGATGCCGAGGATGTGGATGTGCATGGCCGCGGATTATCCCGGCAGGAGCCAGCGCGGCCGTAAGCACCCGTCATTCCCGCGCAGGCGGGAATCCAAGGCGTTAAAAAAACCCGGACGCCCTGGGCCCCGCCGGAGCCTGCCCTGGCGCAGGCGAGGGCGGGGATGACGCTACTTCGGGAACCGCTCCCGCAGCTTCAGCTTCCAGAACTTCCCCGTCGAAGTCCGCGGCACCGCCTCGATGAACTCGTAGCGTTCCGGCAGCTGCCATTTCGCGAAGCCGTGCTTGAGCAGGTGTTCGTTCAGCTGCCCCGGATGCGCGTCGGCGCCTTTCTTCAGCACCACGCAGGCCAGCGGCCGTTCGCTCCACTTCTCGTCGGGGATGGCGATGACCGCGGCCTCGGCGACGGCCGGGTGCGCCATCAGTGCGTTCTCCAGGTCCACCGAGCTGATCCACTCGCCGCCGGACTTGATCAGGTCCTTGGTGCGGTCGGTGATCCGCACGAAGCCCAGTTCATCCACCGATGCGACGTCGCCCGTGCGCAGCCAGCGGTCGGCGGTGAACTTCTCGGGGCTCACCGGCACCTCGTGGTAGCTGCCGGTGATGAAGGGGCCTCGCACCTGGATCTCGCCGACGCTCCTGCCGTCCCAGGGCTGCTCGCCCTGGTCGCCCCACACCCGCAGGTCCACCAGCGGCACCGGCACGCCGGCCATGGCGGCGCGGCGGTACTTCTCGTCGCCGCTGGCCCCCTGCAGCTCCGCGCGCGGGTAGGAGATGGTGCACACCGGCGAGGTTTCGGTCATGCCCCAGCCCTGCATGATCCAGATGCCGTGGCGGTCGAAGGCGCGGATCAGGGCCTCGGGCACCGCGGCGCCGCCCACCAGCGAACGCATGCCGGCCGGCAGCCTCCAGCGGCCGTAATGCGGCGAATCCTCGTCCTGCGCCGCGTCGTAGGTCTGGATCAGGCTCATCCAGATGGTGGGCACGCCCAGCGACAGCGTCGGCGGCTGCACCTGCATCAGGTCCAGCAGGTCCTCGGGATGCAGGTGCGGCCCCGGGAACACCAGCTTCACGCCCATCATCACGGCGCCGTAGGGCATGCCCCAGCTGTTGGCGTGGAACATGGGCGTCACCGGCATCACGACGTCGGTGCCGCGCAGCCCCCAGAAGTCGCCCAGGCTCGCGACCAGCGTGTGCAGGATGGTGGAGCGGTGCGAATAGGCCACCCCCTTGGGCCGGCCCGTGGTGCCGGAGGTGTAGCACATGGCCACGGGGTCGTTCTCGCCATGCTCCGCGTAGCGGAAGCCGTCCGGATCGGCGTCGGCCAGCAGCGCCTCGTAATCAGTGAACTCCGCCGGCACCGGCGCGCCGGAGAACGGGAACACGATGACCTTCTCGAACTTGTGCAGCGGCGCGACCTGCTTGTACAGGGGCAGCAGCACGTCGTCGACGACCAGGAAGCGGTCCTGCGCGTCGCCCGCGATCCAGCCGATCTCGTCGGGCGACAGCCGCAGGTTCAGCGTGTGCATCACGCCCCCGGCGGCCGGGATGCCGAAATAGCACTCCAGGTGCGCGTGGTGGTTCCAGCAGAGGGTGGCGACGCGCTCGCCCTTCTGCAGCCCCAGCTTCTGCAGCGCCGAGGCCAGCGACCGGGTGCGCCGGTAGAACTCGCCGTAGGTGTGCCGCCGCAGCGACTTGTCGGGAAGGCGCGAGACGATCTCGTTGCCCTGGAACAGGTGGCCCGCGCGCTCCAGCAGGTGGTTCAGCGACAGCGGCGTGTTCATCATGGTGCTTTGCATGCGCGGCTCCCGGCTCGTGGTGGCAAGCCACTGTAGGGCCCGGGGCCGGGCGCGTCCATGCAGAATGCACCCGATGGACACCCTGCAGTCGGAGATCGCCGCCGCCGCCGCCCGGATGGTGGTGGAAGAGGGGCTGGAATACGGCCCGGCCAAGCGCCGCGCGGTCAAGCAGATGGGGCTGAACGCCCGGACCGCGCTGCCGGACAACGACAGCGTGGAAGAAGCCGTGCGCGAGTACATCGACATCTTCTGCGCCGACACGCAGCCGGCCGAACTGGCGGCGCTGCGCCGGCTGGCGCTGACCTGGATGGAGCGGCTGGCCGAGTTCCGCCCCTACCTCGGGGGCGCCGTGTGGCACGGGACCGCGACGCGCCTGTCGGACATCTACCTGCAGCTGTTCTGCGACGACCCCAAGTCGGCGGAGATCAAGCTGATCGAGCACGGCGTCGACTACACGCCCCGCACGGTCACCGGCCTGCACGGCGAATCCGTGGAGGCCCTGAGCATCAGCAGCATGAGCCGGGAGCTGGGCGAGGAGATCGGCGTGCACCTGCTGGTCTACGATCACGATGATTTGCGCGGGGCCCTGAAGCCGGACGCCAAGGGGCGCACGCCCCGCGGCGACCTGGCCGCCGTCCGCGCCCTGGTGGAGGAAAAGGGACATGAATGAGGAAGTGACGGCCCCGGCCCCGCGCGCGGCCGGACGCCGGGGATGGCTGATCGCCTCGGTGGCGGGTGTCGCCGCGGCGGCCGGCGCGGGCTTCGCCTGGTGGCGGCAGCGCGGCGCGCGGCCGGACGCGGATGCGGCCGTCCTGCAGCAGCTGTGGTCGCAGAAGTTCGAGATGCCGCAGGGCGGATCGCTGGAGATGGCGTCGCTGCGCGGCAAGCCGCTGCTGGTGAACTTCTGGGCGACCTGGTGCGCGCCGTGCATCGAGGAAATGCCGCTGCTCGATGCGTTCTACCGTCAACATGCGCCGAACGGCTGGCAAGTCGTCGGGCTCGCGATCGACCAGCCGTCCTCCGTGCGCAAGTTCCTGCAACGCACGCCGGTCAGTTTTCCGATCGGGCTGGCCGGATTCGACGGCACCGACCTGACGCGGGCGCTTGGCAACATGGCCGGCGGATTGCCGTTCTCGGTGGTCCTGGATGCGGAAGGCCGGATCCGCCAGCGTAGAATGGGCCGCGTCCACGAGGCCGACCTGAAAGCCTGGTCCGGCCTCGCCTGAGGGAACGGCCCGCCCGTTCCCACCCGCCGCCACGTCGTCTGTGGCGTCCGCACATCAAGAAATTAGCTGTACTTCCGGCCAAAAGCCGGAAGTAAGCGAATTTTGCTGTAAATTCGCGTCCTCTCGAACGAGGCAGGAGAACCTCCCCATGGACTTGCGCAAACTCAAGACGCTGATCGACCTGGTGTCGGAATCGAACGTATCCGAACTGGAGATCACGGAAGCCGAAGGCAAGGTCCGCATTGTCAAGGGTGGTCCCGCCATGGCCCATGCCATCCACCAGCCGATGCCCGCCACCGTGGCCGCCCCGGCCCCCGCGCTGGCGCCGGCCGCGCCGGCCATCGCCGCACCGGCCGCCGCGCCCGAAGCGCCCAAGGGCCACACGGTCAAGTCGCCGATGGTGGGCACCTTCTACCGCGCGTCCGCTCCAGGGGCCAAGTCCTTCGTGGAAGTGGGCAGCCAGGTCAAGGAAGGCGACACGATCTGCATCATCGAGGCGATGAAGATCCTCAACGAGATCGAGGCCGACAAGGCCGGCACCATCACCCAGATCCTGTGCGAGAACGGCCAGGCGGTCGAATACGGCCAGCCCCTGTTCACGATCGAATAAGCATGTTCAAGAAGATCCTGGTCGCGAACCGCGGCGAGATTGCCCTGCGGATCCAGCGGGCCTGCAACGAGCTGGGCGTCAAGGCGGTGATGGTCTATTCCGAGGCCGACCGCGAAGCCAAGTACGTGAAGCTGGCCGAAGAGGCGGTCTGCATCGGCCCGCCGCCCTCGTCCCAGAGCTACCTGAACATGCCCGCCATCATCGCGGCGGCCGAAGTGACGGACGCCGAGGCCATCCACCCCGGCTACGGCTTCCTGTCCGAGAACGCCGACTTCGCCGAGCGGGTGGAAAAGAGCGGCTTCCAGTTCATCGGCCCGACGCCGGAGAACATCCGGATCATGGGCGACAAGGTTTCGGCCAAGCAGGCCATGATCAAGGCGGGCGTGCCCTGCGTGCCCGGCTCCGAGGGCGAGCTGCCGGACAGCCCGGTGGAAGTGCGGCGCATCGCCAAGGCGGTCGGCTACCCGGTGATCATCAAGGCCGCCGGCGGCGGCGGTGGCCGCGGCATGCGCGTGGTGCACACCGAGGCGGCCCTGATCAACTCGGTGCAGATGACCAAGGCCGAGGCGCAGGCCGCCTTCGGCAATCCGGCCGTGTACATGGAGAAGTTCCTCCAGAACCCGCGCCACATCGAGATCCAGATCCTGGCGGACAAGCACCGGAACGCGGTCTACCTGGGCGAGCGGGACTGCTCCATGCAGCGCCGCCACCAGAAGATCATCGAGGAAGCGCCGGCGCCGGGCATCCCGCGCAAGCTGATCGAGAAGATCGGCGACCGCTGCGCCGCCGCCTGCAAGAAGATCGGCTACCGCGGCGCGGGCACCTTCGAGTTCCTGTACGAGAACGGCGAGTTCTACTTCATCGAGATGAACACCCGCGTGCAGGTGGAACATCCCGTCACGGAGCTGATCTCCGGCATCGACATCGTCAAGACGCAGATCCAGGTGGCGGCCGGCGAGAAGCTGCCGTTCAAGCAGGGCGACATCGTTCTGCGCGGCCATGCCATCGAGTGCCGGGTGAACGCGGAAGACCCGTACACCTTCGTGCCCTCGCCGGGGCGCATCCAGCTGTGGCACCAGCCCGGCGGCCCGGGCGTGCGGGTGGACTCGCACGTCTACAACAACTACTTCGTGCCGCCCAACTACGACAGCATGATCGGCAAGATCATCGTGCACGGCGACACGCGCGACCAGGCGCTGGCCCGCATGCGCGGCGCGCTGGGCGAGACGGTGGTCGAAGGCATCAAGACCAACATCCCGCTGCACCGCGAGCTGATGGTGGACGCCAAGTTCATGGCCGGCGGCACCAACATCCACTACCTGGAAGAGTGGCTCTCGCACCATAAGCGATAGGCTCCGGGCCATGTACGAACTGCGCCTGCTGTGCCCCGAGGAACGCGTCGAGCCGGTGAGTGACGCGCTGGAGGCGCTCGATGCGCTCTCCATCTCGGTCGAGGACGCCGACGCGCAGACCCCGGCGGAGCAGGCGCTGTTCGGCGAGCCCGGCATGCCGCCGCCCAAGGAGGGCTGGCAGCGCTCGCTGGTGATCGCCCTGTTCGCCGAACAGGCGCAGGCCAAGGAAGCGGCGGAGCTGCTCGCACCGCAGGACTTCTTCGCCGGCTGCAAGTTCATCGCCATCGTCGAAGTCCCCGAGCAGGACTGGGTGCGCCTGTCGCAGTCGCAGTTCGAACCGGTGGAGATCACGCCCAGCTTCTGGATCGTCCCGACCTGGCACGAGCCGCCGCAGCAGGCGCAGCAGGTCATCCGGCTCGACCCGGGCCTGGCGTTCGGCACCGGCACCCATCCGACCACCCGCATGTGCCTGCGCTGGATCGCCCGCCACGCGCCGCAGGGGCAGCGCGTGCTGGACTACGGCTGCGGCTCCGGCATCCTGGCCATCGGCGCGGCCAAGTTCGGCGCCGGGAGCGTGGACGCGGTGGACATCGACGAAGCGGCCGTGCGCTCCACCGAGGCGAACGCCAAGGCCAACGGCGTGCAGCTCATGGCCGGGCTGCCCGACCGTGCCGGCGGCAAGTACGACACGGTGCTGGCCAACATCCTGGCCACGCCCCTGAAGGTGCTGGCCCCGCTGCTGTGCGGCCACGTCGCGCCGGGCGGCCACCTGGTGCTGGCCGGCATCCTCTCGCGCCAGGCCGAGGAACTCCAGGCCGCGTACGCGCCGTACTGCGCGCTCGAGGTGAGCGACGAAGAGGACGGCTGGATCCTCATGACGGCCGGATTCTGAATCCCGCGGCCGCCCTCCCTACAATCGCTGGCTCATGAGCCTGATCACCAGCTGCCCCGCCTGCGGCACGATGTTCCGTGTCGTGCCGGACCAGCTGAAGATTTCGGAAGGCTGGGTGCGCTGCGGACATTGCAGCGAGGTGTTCGACGCCACGGCCCACCTCACGGACGAATCGGTGCTGGTGGAGCCCGAACTCGCGCAGCGCGCCAGCCGGCCGGCGGACCTGCCGGCGCGCCCGACCGAGATGCCCACGCGGCCGACGGAAATGCCCACCCGGCCCGCGGAGCTGCCGACGCGGCCTTCGGACCTGGCGCCGCGCCCGCCGCCGCTGCCCGCGCGCCCCGCCGCGACGAGCAGCGAATCCATCGAGCCCTCGGACTTCTTC
>DASWUI010000408.1:0-4738 GCA_036401715.1 Ramlibacter sp.
GAGTGGACGCGCGCGCATCGCACCATGCGGCCATGAGGAAGCCGTTCACCGTCGAAGACCTCTACCTGCACCAGAAAGTCGGCGCGCTGGAAGCCTCGCCCGACGGGACGAAGCTCGCGTGCACCGTGAAGTCGGTCGACCGGGAGCAGGACGGCTACCTCTCGTGCATCTGGTCGCTGGCCGTGGACGGCAGCGGCACGCGGCAGCTCACCAGGGGGCCGGGGCAGGACCAGTCGCCGCGCTGGTCTCCCGACGGCACCAGGCTGGCCTTCCTGTCGAACCGCGGCGGCTCGCCGCAGGTGCACCTGCTGCCGGCCGACGGCGGCGAGGCAGCGCCACTGGGGAAGCTGCCGGGCGCGGTGTCCGACCTGCGCTGGATGCCGGACGGGCAGGCGCTGGTGCTCACCGCCGCCGTCACCGTCGACCCGGACTGGCGCGGTGAGCGCCCCCAGGGCCGGCAGCCCAAGCAGCGCAAGGTGCAGCCGCAGGTTGCCTGGAAGCTGCCGTACAAGAGCGACGGCATGGGCTACATGCTCGCCCGCGAGATCCACCTGTTCCGGCTGGACGCCGGCACGGGCGAACACCGCCAGCTCAGCGACGGCCCTTTCGACGTGCTCGCCTTCGCCGTCTCCGCCGACGGCCGGCACCTCGCGTATGCACGCACGCGGGAGGGACGCTTCGCCCACCGCACCGACCTGTGGGTGTGCGATGCGCAGGGCGCGCACCCGCGCCAGCTCACCAGCGACTTCGCGACGGTGATGAGCCCGGCGTGGTCGCCCGACGGCCGCTGGATCGCGTTCAGCGCGACGCTGCAGGAAGGCGATGCGCAGACCAACCTGTACGTCCTGGAGTTCGCCGGCGGGCGGGTGCGGCGCCTGGGTGATGCGGACCTGGAGGTGGCGGATCCGGATTCGGTGCACTGGGACGAGGACTCGGCCAGCCTGCTGTTCGCCCGCCAGCATCGCGGCCGCCACCAGGTCGTGCGCGCCGGCGTTCCCGACGGCAAGCTCGAGGAACTGGTGCGGGGCGAGCGCCAGTTCGGGGCCTTGGCGCCGGCCGGCGGCAAGCTGCTGTTCACGGTGGACCATCCGGCGCAGCCCAGCGAAGTGCATGCCTGCGCGCCGGGCGGCGCGGAGCACCAGCTGAGCGACTTCAATCCCTGGTGGAAGGAACGCACGCCCATGCAGGTGGAGACCCGGGAGTTCCAGGTGCCGGACGGGCGCGGCGGCAGCGAGACGATCGAGGGCTGGCTGATGCGCGCGGAGGGCAGCGCGGTGCCGTTGCCGCTGCTTGACGACGTGCACGGCGGGCCGGCCAGCTACGCGCTGCTGGACTTCGACACCAACGTGTACTGGCAGGTGCTGTGCTCGCGCGGGTGGGCCGTGCTGGCCCTGAACGCCGTCGGCTCGGCCAGCTACGGGCGCGAGTTCTGCGAACGCCTGGCCGGCCACTGGGGCGAGCTGGACCTGCCGCAGCACCTCGCCGCCCTGCGCCAGCTGCGCGACGAAGGCGTGTGCGACACGCGCATCGCGATCGCCGGCAAGTCCTACGGCGGCTACCTCAGCGGCTGGGCGGTCGGCCGGAGCACGCTGTTCCGCGCGGCCGTGGTGATGGCGCCCGTGGGCAACATCGAGACCCACTACGGCACCTCCGACGGCGGCTACTACGCCGACCCGTACTACATGGGCACGGACGGGCACTTCGACCGCAAGCTGGCCAGGGAGCTGTCGCCCATGCGCCACGTGGAGAGGGCGACCACGCCCACGCTGTTCATGCAGGGCGCGGACGACGAGCGCTGCCCGAAGTGCCAGTCGGAAGAGCTGTTCGTCAGCCTGATGCGCGCCGGCGCCACCCAGGCCGAGCTTGTCCTCTATCCCGGCGAGGACCACCATTTCCTGGGCGAAGGCACGCCCTCGGTGCGGCACGACGCGGCCGAACGCATCATCGGGTGGGTCGGCACGCACGTGGAGCAGCCGGTGGCGCCGCACGCCGAGGAAGAGGACGGGCAGGCCGCGCCCAGCACGCAGGACTGAGCCTCAGGCGCCGGCGCCTGCCTCGGAGCGCCGTCCCTCCAGGTACTCCTGCAGCACGTCCACGAACGGCGCCTGCCCCGCGATCAGCTTGCGCCGCGCTTCCGCGAAGCCGAACCAGCGCACGCGGTCCACTTCCGGAAAGGATTGCAGGCGGCCGGAGCGTGGCGGCCATTCCATCTCGAAGAGGTTGCTGACCAGGTCCGCCGGGTCGGCATCGCCCTCGAAGGCCCAGGCCGAGATGCGCTTGCCGCTCTTCTGCCGCAGCTCGCCCAGCGGCAGGAAGGGCGGCGCGCTGGCGAAGCCGGTCTCCTCCAGGAACTCGCGCCGCGCGGCGGCCAGCGGCTCCTCGCCCGGCGCGATCTCGCCCTTGGGCAGGGTCCAGGCGGCCTCGTCGCGCCGCGCCCAGAAGGGCCCGCCGGGATGGGCGAGCAGCACTTCGGGGCCGGCCGGGCGGCGTCGGAACATCAGCAGGCCGGCACTTCGGATCGTGGACACGCCGCGAGTGTAGGCCCGCGCACGGCGCCGGCCTCAGCGGCTGCGCGGGCGCTCCATCAGCCGGGTGATGCCGAGCGCCTTGAGCACGTACTTCTCGTACACCGGCTCGGAGGAGCCGTTCTTCATCTTGTAGAGGAAGTACTTCTCGAACGCGACCTTGGCCACGTGGACCCACTTGCCCTTGCTGAACCAGTTGACGTTGCGCGGCGGGATCTGCGGCAGCGCGACGAAGGCGATGCCGGTGTCGCCCATGTCCGCCAGGCAGATCGCGTTCCAGCTGCCCTTGGCGTCGGCTTCCTTGCCCTGCAGATCGGCCGCGATGTTGTGCACGATGGCCGAGACCATGGTCTCGATCATGTAGCCGGTCTTGGGCGCGCCGGTGGCCACGGTCGTGACTTCCACCGGGGGAATGGCGATGCACACGCCGGCGGAAAAGATGTTGCGGTACTTCTTGCTGCGCTGGTGCTCGTCCACCAGCACGAAGCCGCGCGGGTTGCACAGGCCCTCGACGGCGGCCACGGCGTCCACGCCCTTGAAGGCCGGCAGCATCATGCTGTACTTGAAGGGCAGCTCGTGCTCCTTCTTCACCTGGCCGCCGTCGTCCATCTCGGTGACGAACATCTTGCCGGCCTCCACCCGGGTCACCTTGGCATTGGTGATCCACTTGATGTCGTGGTTGCGCAGCTCGGACTCCAGCATGCCCTTGGAATCGCCGACGCCGCCCAGGCCCAGGTGGCCGATGTAGGGCTCCGGCGTCACGAAGGTCATCGGCACCTTGTGGCGCAGCTTGCGGTTGGACAGGTCGCGGGTGAGGATGAAGGCGAATTCGTAGGCCGGGCCGAAGCAGGACGCCCCCGGCAGGGCCCCGATGATCGCCGGCCCCGGGTCGTCGAGGAAGGCCTGGTACTGCGCATAGGCCTTCTCGGCGTGGTCCACGGTGCAGACCGAGACGGTGTTCCCGTGCGGGCCGGCGCCGGGCACTTCCTCGAAGGCGAGCTTCGGGCCGGTGGTGATCACCAGGTAGTCGTAGTCGACCCGGCTGCCGTCGGCGAGCTCCAGGCCGTTGCCTTCGGCGTCGATGCGCTTGACCGGCTGCGCGATGAACTGGATGCCCTTGCGCTCCAGCGCCGGCCGGATCGGGAAGGTGATGGCCTGCCGCTCCCGCCACCCCACCGCCAGCCACGGGTTCGAGGGCACGAACTGGAAGTAGTCGACCGCGTTGATGACGGTGACGCGGTGCTTCTCCCCGAGTGCCGCGCGCAATTCGTACGCGGCCGGCATGCCGCCGGTGCCGGCGCCGAGAACAACGATATGGGCCATGGTGTCTCCTACGGTGGTGGAAAGGGGCGGGATCAGTTGCGTGCCGGTGGCTGCCCTCCGGCGCCGAGCTCGCGATGGACCGCAGCCAGCAGAGGTTCGTCCAGTGCCCCGGCCGCGGCCGCCAGCCGCAGCCGTTGCGTGAGTTGCCGCACGCGCGCCTGCAGCAGGGCCAGCTCGGCCGCCGCGGCATCGTTCTGCGCGTTCAGGAGATCCAGCGTGGTGCGGTGGCCCGCCTGCAGCCCCACGCGCGTGGCATCCAGGCGCGCGAGGCTGGCGCGCCAGCCGCTTTCCAGCGCCTCGATGCGCCCGCGGCCGACCGCGAGGTCCAGCCAGGCGGCGCGCGCCTGCTGGCGGGCCTGCTGCCGCGCCTGCTCGTATTCGGCCCGGGCCTTGTCCTCCAGGGCCGCGGCTTCCGTGTGCTTCGCGCCGCGCCAGCCGCCGGTGTAGAGCGGCACGGTCAGCTGCAAGCCGACCGAGCGCTGCACGGACAGGTTGCTCGCGGCGCCGAAGTCGCCGCTGCCCGAGAGGCGCTCGCGCCCCACCTGCGCCACCAGGTCCAGGGTGGGCGCCACCGCGCCCGCCGTCTTGCGCGCTTCCTGCCGCGCGAGCTCCACCTGGGCTTGCGCCAGCAGAACCTGCGGGCTGTCGCGCGTGGCGCGTTCCAGCCAGGCGTCCAGCGGCTCCAGCGGCGCCGCGCCGCCGCCGGCGGGCAGCGCGAAGGCGCCGTCGCCGGGCGTGCCCGTCAGGTCCGCCAGCAAGGTGCGCCGCACTTCCAGTTCGGCCTCGGCGGCGAGCCTCTGTGCCCGCAGGGCCGAGGCGCGTGCGCCGGCCTCGTGCACGTCGGTCACCGGCCGGTCGCCCAGCCGGAAGCGGTCCTCCGCTTCGGTGCG
>DASWUI010000409.1:0-2503 GCA_036401715.1 Ramlibacter sp.
CCCCCGACGTGCTGAACGACTGCGTGGCCGACCTCGCGTTCGCCCTCGTGCTGGCCACCGGCCGGCGCATCCCGGAAGGCGACCGCTTCGTGCGCGCCGGCCGCTGGGAGCAGAAGCCCGCCACGCCCTTCCCCCTCGGGCGCCAGGTGAGCGGCGCCAACCTCGGCATCGTCGGCCTGGGCCGCATCGGCCGCACGATCGCGAAGCGCGCGAGCGGCTTCGACATGCAGGTGCGCTACCACAGCCGCCGCCCCGTGGAGGGCGTGGCGTGGACCTACGAGCCGAAGCTGCTGGAGCTGGCGCGCTGGGCCGACTTCCTGGTGGTGATCACCGCCGGCGGGGCCGGCACGCGCCACCTGATCGACGCCGCCGTGCTGGACGCGCTGGGGCCGCAGGGCTTCCTGGTGAACGTGTCGCGCGGCACGGTGGTCGACGAAGCGGCGCTGGTGCAGGCGCTGCAGGAAAAGCGCATCGCCGGCGCCGGTCTGGACGTGTACGAGAACGAGCCGCAGGTGCCGCACGCGCTGTTCACCCTGGACAACGTGGTGCTGGAGCCGCACATCGCGAGTTCCACGGTGCAGACGCGCGAGGCGATGGCGAAACGCGTGATGGACAACCTGGGCGCATTTTTCGCGGGCGAGCCGCTGCCGAGCGCGGCGGGCTGAGATGGATCCCGGGTCAAGCCCGGGATGACATGCCTCCGGGGGCGCACGTCGGATGTCCTGGCAGGCTGGGCCGGCCATTCCACCGCAGATGTCATCGCAGGCTTGGCCCGCGTTCCACCGCAGATGTCATTGCGGGCTCGACCCGCAATCCACCCCCGCGCGTCAGTGTTCGATGACATCGTCGTCGAACTGCACCTCCACCACGCAATCCTGCAGCGCGAACAGGTGCATCGCGTCCTCCCGCTCGGCCCAGTAGTGCTCCCCGCCCACCAGGATCACGTCCTTGGGATCCCCGTCATGGGTGATCCACAGGCTGCCGCTCGCGCAGCAGACCAGCACGCTGTCGTCGACCCGTTCGAAGGTGCGGTGCTCGCCCTTGTGCATCTGCACCGCGAAGCGCCGGCGCACCCGCGGCGCGTCCCGGATGCGAAGTTCCCGTCCCAGCGCCGAATGGTTGTAGCGCAGCCGTTCCTGCACGAACTGCAATGAGTCCTCTTTGTTCATGTGTCACTCCTTGCAAGCATGGTGGCGCAAGGGTGTGCAAATGCTGGCCGTCACGGTCCGGCAGCCCGCGTCGGACGCCTCCCTGCCCGGCAGTCAGGACATCCTCCTGAGCCGTTGGGCTGCTCAACTGCGGGGAAGGCTCTCCCACCAACGCTCCCCGAAGCGGCCCTGGAGGAAGGCGATGAAGGCCTGCACCTTCCGGGGCACCAGCTTGGGCGACGGGAACACCGCGTGGATCTCCTGCTCGGGCAGGCTGTAGCCCTTGAGCACCTCCACGATCGCGCCGGATTTGAGCGACTCCGCCGCCACGTACCAGGGCAGCGCCGCGATGCCCATGTGCGAGCGCGCCGCCGCCAGCACCGCCGAGAGGTTGTTGGACCTCAGCCGCGCCGTCACGGGCACGGTCACCGCCTCGCCGCGCGCGGACACCACGCGCCAGACGTCGCTGCCCTGCACGCTGCTGTAGATAAGCGTCTCGTGCCCGCTCAGGTCCTGCGGGCGCCTGGGCGTGCCCGCCTTGCGCAGGTACTTGGGCGACGCCGCCATCAGCCAGGGATTGGTGCCCAGGAAGCGCGCGCCCAGCGCCGAATCCGCCAGCTTGCCCATGCGGATGGCCACGTCGATGCCCTGCGCCACCAGGTCGGTGTAGCGGTCCTCGAAGCTCAGGTCCACCTGCAGCTGCGGATGCTCGCGCATGAACTCCAGCGCCAGCGGCACGATCACGCGCCGGCCGAAGGCCACCGAGCTGCCCACCCGCAGCAGGCCCTGCGCCTGCGTCTGGCGCGTGCGCACGATGTTGTCGGCCTCCTCCGCCTCGCGCACGATGTTCTTGCACTTCTCGTAGTACAGCGCACCGGCTTCCGTGAGGCTCACGCCGCGCGTGTTGCGATTGAGCAGGCGCACCTTCAGGCGCGCCTCGGTCGCGGCCACCTGCTTGGTCACCGTGGGCTGCGTGGTGGAGAACTCGCGCGCCGCCTTCGAGAAGCTGCCCGTCTCCACCCCCCGCACGAACCTCTCCATCGCCAGCAGCCGGTCCATGTGCGCCCACCTATTCCAATGTGGAATGGATGTTATGGGGCGGGGGCGGGTTCTTCAATCGCGCCGCGGTTCCTACAGTGGTGACGACCGCAACAGGAGTGACGCACATGGCAAGGATGACCGCCGCCCAGGCCGCCGTCTGGGTACTGCAGAAGGAAGGGGTGACGCACGCGTTCGGCGTGCCCGGCGCCGCCATCAACCCGTTCTACGCCGCGATGCGCCAGCTCGGCGGCATCTCGCACGTGCTGGCGCGCCACGTGGAGGGCGCCTCGCACATGGCCGAGGGCTTCACCCGC
>DASWUI010000410.1:0-7376 GCA_036401715.1 Ramlibacter sp.
GAGCGGCGCGGCTTGCACGACCCGCGCCTGCTGTGCTCCGGGCCCGGGCGCGTGGGCCAGGCGCTGGCGATCGTGCATGCCTACAACGGGCACCGGCTGGACCACCAGCCCTTCGAAGTGCTCGCGCCCGAGCGGCACCACGACCTGGTGGTCGGGCCGCGCATCGGCATCAGCAAGGCGGCCGACGTCCCGTGGCGCTTCGGGCTGGCGGGATCGCCTTTCGTGAGCCGGCGCTTTCCCGCGTCCGCCGCTATCATCCGCGCATGAACACCGCGTGGGTTCCCCGCAACCCGCCTCCCTGCGCACCTCCGCCTCGGCTCGCCTGAGGCTTTCCGTGCATCCCGCCTGAAGGCGGGCATGTCCCGTGTGCGCACGGCGGGCACCGTTCGCGTGTCCGCCAGGAACCTGGTGTGATCATGAACCTCCGTCTTCCCGCGGCGGCCGCTTGCGGCCCGACCGCCCTGTTCGTGCTGCTCTGGAGCAGCGGCGCGATCTTCTCCAAGCTCGGGCTGGAGCAGGCCAGCACGGGCGTCTTCCTTTCGCTGCGCTTCGCCCTGGCGCTGGCCGTGCTGTCGCTGCTGGGGCTCGCACGCGGGCGCTGGCGGCCGCGGCCCGGCACCGGCGCGCGCGTGGCCGGCACCGGTGCCGTGCTGGTCGGCGGCTATTCGCTGGCCTACCTGTTCGCGCTGGACCACGGTCTCACGCCGGGGCTGCTGGCAACGCTGCTGGGGCTGCAGCCGATCGTGACGCTGGTGCTCACGGAACGGCCCCTGCGGCGCACGCGGCTCGCCGGGCTGGCGCTGGCGCTCGCGGGCCTCGTGCTGGTGGTGCTGGACAGCCTGCTGCGCGCCCGGCTGGGCGCCGCCGGACTGGCCTGGGCCTTCACGGCGCTGGCCTGCATCACGGCCGGGACGCTGATGCAGAAGCAGCTGGCGCAGTCGCCGCTGGAAGTGATGCCGCTGCAGTACGCCGTGGCGCTGGTGCTGTGCCTGGCGGTGCTGCCGCTGGCGGAACCGCGCGTGCAGTGGTCCGCCGCGCTGGCGCTGTCGGTGGTCTGGCTGGCGCTGGTGATCTCGGTGGGCGCCACGCTGCTGCTGTACCGGCTGATCCAGCGGGGCAACCTGGTGAACGTGACGAGCCTGTTCTACCTGGTGCCGGCGGGGACGGCGGTGCTGGACTGGATCGTGCTGGGGAACGTGATGGCGCCGGCGGCCCTGGCGGGGACGGCGGCGATCATCGGCGGGCTGGTGCTGGTGGCGCGCACGGGCGCATCGCCCGAAAGCCTTGGGTCCCCGCCTCCGCGGGGATGACGGGGAAAAGCGCTGGGTTCACGAGAGAACCGCATCCCGCGGAGGCGCGGACCCACGGTCACGCGCCGCGGAAGGCGCGGACCCACGGTCACGCGCCGCGGAGTCGCGGACCCACCGTCACGCCCCGCGCGGGCTCCGATCCAGCGTCACGCCGCGCGCGGGCTCGGACCCCCCGTCACGCCGCGCGCGGGCTCGGATCCACCGTCATCCCCGCGGAGGCGGGGATCCACCGTCATCCCCGCGGAGGCGGGGATCCAAGGCGGTGGACGGCGCAGCCCGCGCGCTCAGCGCGAAGGCTTGCGCGCCGGCGTGCTCTGCACGCCGCTCGACTTCTTGCGGCGCGGCAGGGCCTCGTTGCTTTCCTTGTCGCCGCCGGCGGCGCGGGAGTTCATGTCGCTGCGCGGATGCAGCTTGTCGATGCCCACGTCCTTGCTGGCGCGGCGCGGTTGCTTGTCCTGCTTCATGTCGCGTCTCCGTCAGTCGCGCTGGACCGAGAAGCTGTTGCCCCGCTGGATGATGGTCACCGGCGGGTCGCGCATTTCGGTGATCACGGTGGCGGGGCGCGCCGGGCCCGCGCCCATCGCCGCGGTGTTCGGCGCCGCGGCCCGCGCCACGGCGGTGTCGGCCGGGATCACGTTGAAGGTGGGCACGCTGGCGCGCGCGGCGGCTCCGGGCGGGACCAGCACGACGTCGCCGGAGACCACGGTGTAAGGCAGTTGCTGGCGCTGGGCGGTCTGGCGATCCGTCAGCAGCGGCGCGGCGCTGGAGGGCGAGACCTGGCGGCCCGTGCGTTCCATGCGGATCGTGTTCGGCGGCACCATGGGCCCCGTGGGGCGCGCCACCTGCGCGATGTTCACCGGCGTGCAGGTGGAAGCCTGGTCGAACACCATGCTGGAGCCGGCGGGGAAGCGCCCGGCCAGCGCTTCGTGCAGCGGCAGGCTCATGTCCACCGGGGCGTCGACGCCGCGGTAGATCACGCGGTTGCTGTTGTCGTAGACCGTGTAGCAGGCCATCGCGTTGGCACCCGCCATCAGCAGCCCGAACAGAACGCCCAGTTTTGCTTTCATCACTTGCCCTTCCGCCGCGCGTGGCGACGCATTCTGGATGCCGGGATGATGAGTACCCGGCGGTACATGGTACGAAGGTGAAGCCAGTCAAGGAGTGTCAGCAAGCATCCCGTGGCTCTACCGGACGTTACCAGCGGGGTGGCGAATCGCCCGGCCGCTCCGACGGGCGGCGCCAGCTTGCTGGCGTGCGGCCGAGCACCGCGCCGTGCCGCACGGCACGCAGCGCGCCCCAGCGCGAGTCGCTCGTTTCCAGGAAGGGCTCCAGGTCCGGCGGCGTGACCGCGAAACCGCCGGGCACGCGCCCGAGCTGCCGCAGCCAGTGCCCCGTCTGCGCCAGCGAGACCTGCACGTGCCAGCTGCCGCCCTCGCGCTGCTGCCGCAGCAGCGCGGCCGACGCGCCGAAGGCGATCAGGTAGCCGGTCGCCTCGTCCAGGATCTGCATGGGCAGCGCGCGCGGGCGGCCAGCGTCGCCGGCCGCCTCGCCCTCGGCGAGGTTGAAGCCGGTGGCCGTCTGCACGAGCGAGTCGAAGCCGCGCCTGTCCTTCCATGGTCCCTCGGTGCCGTAGGCGGACAGCGACACGTACACGATGCCCGGCCTGCGGGCGGCGACCGCTTCCGCGCCCTGGCCGAGCGCCTGCAGCGCCCCGGGGCGGTAGCCCTGCACGAACACATGCGTGCTTTCCAGCAGCGCGTCCATCCCCGCGCGGCCTTCCGGCGTGCGCAGGTCCAGCAGGGCCGAGCGCTTGCCGCGGCTGGTGTCGGCGATCGCTTCGATGTTGGGCAGGTGCGGCGCGTTGACCAGCATGACGTCGGCGCCGTAGGCCGCCAGCGCGCGCCCGCCGACGGGACCGGCGAGGATGCGCGTGAGGTCCAGCACGCGCACGCCCTCCAGCGGCAGCTGCGACGCCGACAGCGCCGCCAGGGGCAGCGGCTCGGATTCGCCGATGCGGCTGATGGTGAACAGCGGCTGCGCGGCGATGGCGCGTCCGGCCGCGGTGGCATCCCACTGCGCGAAGCTGCGCAGCGCGGCGGCGACCAGCCCGGCCTGCGCCGCCGCATCCTCGAAGGCCTGGGCGTCCCAGGACAGCATCGCCTGTTCCGCGGCCTGGCGGTCGGCGCCGGCGGGGTCCAGTCCCAGCAGGCGCAGCGCGCCCTCGCGGTGGTGGCGGAAGTTGGCGTGCACGCGCACCCAGCCGTCGCGCGCGCGGTAGAGGCCGGAGAACCTGTCCCAGAGTTCGGGCACGCGGCCGTCGATGCTGAACCAGCCGAGGCATTCGGCGGCCGCGTGGACCGCGTCCACGCTGACCGCCTGCCGCGGCGTGCCGCGCGCGTGGCCCAGCTCGCAGGCGGCGAGCGCGGCGGCGGCGATGGTGGACTGGGCAGCGGTGGCTACCGCGAAGGAGGAGGGGTAGACCGGGTCGGAGCCGGCAAGGACGACGCAGGACAGCGCTTCCTGCGGCAGCCCGGCGAGCCGCCAGAGATCAGCGAGGACCTGCCGCGCTTCCTTCATGGGTCACCCCGGCACGATGGGAGCCGTTGTCATCCCGGCCTCGAGCCGGGATCCACGGCGCGCGTGGATTGCGGGTCGAGCCCGCAATGACACGGAAGGGAGACTGCGCCGGCGTTCACCGGATCAACTTCACGCCCGTCTTCGACTGCACGAAATCGAACGTCACCTCGGGCGCCAGCTCCGTCACCTTCAGCCCCTGCGGCGTGACGTCGAACACGCCCAGGTCGGTGATGATGCGGTCGACCACGCCCACGCCGGTGAGCGGCAAGGTGCACCTGGGCAGGATCTTCAGGTCCTCGGTGCCGTCCTTCTTCTTCGCGACGTGCTCCATCAGCACGATCACGCGCGGCACGCCGGCCACGAGGTCCATCGCGCCGCCCATGCCCTTGACCATCTTGCCGGGGATCATCCAGTTGGCCAGGTCGCCCTTCTCGCTCACCTGCATGGCGCCCAGGATCGACAGGTTGATCTTGCCGCCGCGGATCATCGCGAAGCTGTCGTGGCTGCCGAAGATCGACGAGCCCTTGATGGTGGTGACGGTCTGCTTGCCGGCGTTGATCAGGTCGGGGTCGACCTCGTCCTCGTAGGGGAAGGGGCCGATGCCCAGCATCCCGTTCTCGCTCTGCAGCCAGACTTCCATGTTGTCCGGCACGAAGTTGGCCACCAGCGTCGGGATGCCGATGCCGAGATTGACGTAGAAGCCGTCCTGCAGTTCCTGCGCGGCCCGCGCGGCCATCTGATCCTGGGTCCAGGGCATGTCGGTTCTCCTGATTACTTGTGCGGACGCGTGGTGCGCTTCTCGATGCGCTTCTCGGGCGTGGGGTTGTGCACGATGCGGTGCACGTAGATGCCCGGCAGGTGCACGTCGTCGGGGGCGATCTCACCGACGGCCACGATGCGCTCCACTTCCACGATGCAGATCTTCCCCGCCATGGCCGCGGCGGGATTGAAGTTGCGCGCCGTCAGGTTGAAGCGCAGGTTGCCGGAGCGGTCGGCCACGTCGGCCTTCACCAGCGCCACGTCGGGCACCAGCGAACGCTCCATCACGTAGGTCTCGCCGTCGAATTCGCGCAGCTCCTTGCCCTCGGCCACGATGGTGCCGACACCGGTCTTCGTGAAGAAGGCGGGGATGCCGGCGCCGCCGGCGCGCAGCTTCTCGGCCAGCGTGCCCTGCGGCGTGAACTCCAGCTCCAGTTCGCCCGCGAGGTACTGGCGCTCGAACTCCTTGTTCTCGCCCACGTAGGACGAGATCATCTTGCGGATCTGCCGCGTCTGCAGCAGCTTGCCCAGGCCGAAGTCGTCGACGCCGGCGTTGTTGGAGATGGCGGTGAGGTCCTTGACGCCGCTGGCCTTCACCGCGTCGATCAGGGCTTCGGGGATGCCGCACAGGCCGAAACCGCCGACGGCGATGAGCTGGCCGCTCTTCACCACGCCGTCGATCGCCGCCGCCGCATTCGGATAGATCTTGTTCACTCCACTCTCCTGCTTCAAGACGCGGGCCCGCGAGGGCGGCCCGGACGAGGGGTTACGATACTACCTACCATGTTACGTAGTACTCCCTAGAGGATGGCCCCGATGGAAGTCGACTACCGGCTGGCCTTCGAGCTCGCGCCCGTGGGACTCTGCCTGTCGCGCAACCGCGTCATTGTGGACTGCAATGCGCACCTGGGCGAGATGTTCGGCTGGTCGCGCGAGACGCTGACCGGCCAGTCCTTCCTGGTGCTCTACCCGAGCGCCGAGGAGTACGAGCGCCTGGGCAAGCGCATGGTGCCCATCCTGAACGCCAGGGGCCACTACGCCGACGACCGCATCATGAAGCGCGCCAACGGCGAGGTGTTCTGGTGCCACGTCACCGGCCGCGCCCTCAACCGCGAGGCGCCGCACGAAGCGGGCATCTGGGCTTTCGAGGACCTGAGCTCGCAGCGGCCGGTGAAGGCGGAACTCACCGCGCGCGAGCGCGAAGTAGCCGCCCGGCTCCTTGACGGATTGACCTCCAAGGAGATCGGCAAGACGCTGAGCATCAGCCACCGCACCGTGGAGATCTACCGCGCGCGGCTGATGCGAAAGTACCGCGCCAACACCACGGCGGACCTGGTGCACAAGCTCATGGCCGGCAGCTGAGCAGCGGCTGCGCTTGATCTGGCGCAAGGGGGAGCGGGTCGCCGACGGTATCGTCGGCAATAGAGTGAGAACACCTGCCCGCCACGCCAGCGCCCTGCCGACCCTGCGCCAGCTCCTGCTGCTGCTGGCGTTCGCCTGCGTCCTGCCGATGGCGGGCCTCACCTTCGCCCTGGTCGGCTACCAGTACCAGCGCGAACGCGCGCTGGTCCAGGCCGAGGCCGTCGGGACCGCCCGCGCGCTCATGGCGGCCGTGGACGACCGCCTGCGCGGCACCGAACGCGCGCTGCTCGCGCTGGCGCAGTCGCCGGCCATGGCGACGGGGGACCTGGCCACGATCCACCAGGCGGCGCTCGTGCTGCAGCACGCCGAAGAAGCATCCAACGTGCTGCTGCTCGACGCCTCCGGCCGCCAGGCGATGAACACGGCGGCGCCGGTGGGCGCGCCGCTGCCGACCGAGGCCTGGCCCCAGATGCTGGCGGCCATCCGCACCCGCAAGCCCTCGGTGGTGGACCTCTACCGCTCGCCGCTCACCGGCAGGTTCCGCGTGGGCGTGGCCATCCCCGTGCAGGCAGCATCCGGCCCCATGCTGGGACTGAACGCGAACATCGATCCCGCTTCGCTGCGGGAGGTGCTCACGCGGCAGAAGCTGCCTCCCAGCTGGATCGCGGCGGTGCTGGACCGCTCGGGCGCCATCATCGCGCGCACCCACGAGCACGAGCGGCACGTCGGCGAGCGCGCGCGGGCAGCCCTGGTCGCCCGCATCGGCGAGGTGCCCGAAGACGCGGTGGAGAGCGTCACCGTCGACGGCGTTCCGGTCGTCACCGCCTTCAGCCGCTCGCCGCACTACGGCTGGTCGGTGGTCATCGGCATTCCCCGGAGCGAGCTGAGCGCCCCGCTGGTGCGCACTTCCGGCATCCTGCTGGGCGGGATCGCCGGCGTCCTGCTGCTGATCCTGGGGCTGGCCTGGTGGATGGCCAGCAGGCTCGGGCGCTCGGTCGAAGCGCTGGGCAGCGCCGTGCGCGCCATGGGCCACCACGCCGCGCTGGACCTGCCCGAGCCGGTGTTCCAGGAAGCGCGTCAGCTGGGGCTCGCCTTCGCGCACGCGCATGCCGCCCTGGACGACGCCCACGAGGCACTGGCGACCAGCGAAGCGCGGATGCGCGCGATCCTGGAGACCGCCACGGAAGCAATCGTCACGGCCGACGACAACGGCCGCATCGTGCTGTTCACCCCGGCGGCCGAAAGGATGTTCCGCATCGACGCCGAAGACGCGCTGGGGTCGCCGGTCGAATCGCTCGTGCCGCAGCACGTGCGCTCGGCCCACGTGGCCATGCGCCAGCAGGCGCCGGAGGGCCTCACGCGGCAGAT